>NZ_JASOER010000006.1:0-109262 GCF_030212665.1 Pauljensenia sp. UMB9872
TATCCGTCTGTTTACCATCAGCCAACAAGTTGATAGTCACAGAACCCGGACGATCAGCCTCCACATCACCAGACCACTTCTTTTCCACAGGTACCGAGGTAACTGGTGGAGCTTCCTTGGTGTTGGTGACTACGTAACCCTCGGCTGCGCTACCGCTGATGGAGGAGCTGTAGCCAGGAACCTCTACCTCAACCACCGTGTAAACGATCTCGGTCTTCTCACCATCAACCGTCACATACTTAGGTAGATCGGTAAACGTACCCTTCCAGCCATTCTCGGCAGTCAGTTCCAAAGACTTATCCGTCTGTTTACCATCAGCCAACAAGTTGATAGTCACAGAACCCGGACGATCAGCCTCCACATCACCAGACCACCGCTTCTCAACAGGTACCGACGTGGGAGGTTCGTTAACGATCGCGACCTCGATCGTCTTTGTGTCTTTGTTTTCCGTCACTACTGCGTCGTGAGATATGTAGCCATCGACTTCATGCTCGACGAAGGTTAGCGGGATAGTCTTGCCCGTCTTGGCATCAATGAGCGTGCTTGGATCGGGATAGTTGGCTAGCTCAGCCTTCCAACCGTTCTCCTTTGTGAGCTCGATGGTCTGTAGCGTCTTGTCACCAAGTTTCACGTCCACCAAAATGCTCTCGGGGCGATCTTCTGGATCATCATTAGCCCACTTCTTTTCCAGCTTCAGTTTCCACGGTTCAGGATCGCCGAAGGTCAAAGTACCGTTGTTCGCGATGCCAGCTCCGGAAATACCAGTGCCGGTGGCTACGTTATTGGTGATCTTTACAGTCGCAAGAGTCTCCGCGATAGCCTTAGCGTCCTCAGTTGGGACAGACTTGAAAGCAATGTCTTGGGAAATTTCTTCGTTTGGCTTGATAGCCGTGTTCGGCCCCTCCACTGAGTAGCGCGGAACCTTTCCCTCAGCGGACCAGTTACCGTGAATGCCGTAAATCGAACCGTCCTGGTACCAAACGCGCGGGCTTCCACCAAGCATACGTTCAGCAACAACAACCGAATGACCTGCTACCGGCTTACCGAATTCATGTGTGATAATGCTGGCGAAATCATCGCCGGCACCTGCGTTTTGCCCCTTGAAAACATTGGGTGCCACATTGTCATAAATCGCCACACCGCGTGTCACATGCATGATTGTGGAGCCCGTGGGACAGTTCCACACACCGCCGCCCTGGGCACTCACAGGGTGGTTGCCGGCTTGAATGAGAAAACCGGGCTTAATGACGTTGTCGCGAATAAGACCGTTGTAAATCGTGACCTCGGCTTTGCCGTCAATGTACATCGCTCCACCACCCCAGAAGCCTTGCGAGGTGTTACCGCTCAAATCAGCGGCGTGGATCACCGCCTTCGTAGTTCCATCGAAAGCAACGCCTCCACCAGACCTCGCAACGCTGTTAGAAGTTATCTCGGCGCCGGCAATATCGACCCTCGTATCGCCCTCTGTGTAGATCGCACCGCCGGCACCAGTGGACACGTTCCCTGTAAACGTTGCATCGCTGATGTTCAGCGTGCCTCCGTCTTGATACAGGCCGCCGCCAACGCCTTCATACTCCCCGTTGTCGTTGCCTTGAACAACAACCCCACCTGATAGAGACACGTCACTATTGATAAAGGCAAGACCCGCACCGATCTCCGTGGTGTTCTCCTGCACGGTGCCTCCGGAGATATTCACGAAGGTTCCCTCACCGTACACTGCACCGCCACGGCCTCTGTATTTGGGGTGACTAATAACGTTTCCAGTTAACGTTCCACCCGTCATTTCAAAGGTTGACTGTCCACCGCCTCTGGCCCATAGGCCAATCGCGCCACCGCGTAGCAGCCCCGTGTTTTTGCTCAGCGTTCCGCCTTCTACTCGCACGGTTCCGTTGTAAGCCGTGATAGGCGCATACTTCAGCTTTTCAACCCCTGCCGGGCGAAGCTCGCCAGACTCATCTGAAACGTTGTTACCAGAGAACTCGGCGTCTCCACCGATCGTTAGAGTTCCTCCGTCAACAAAAATGACCGGGCCCGTTACCGCAGTGTCGCGGATCGCGCCGCCCACCAGGCTCATATCTCCCGCAACGCTAAACTGCGCGTTGGTGAAAGTCGGGCCGGATAGGGTGAGCGCTGCCCCCCCTTCTACCGTGAACAGCGGGGATCCATTTCCGTTGATCTTTCCACTACCCGTGAAGGTGACCTGTTTCCCCGCAGGCACAACCAGCGGTTGAGCACCGTCCTCTACGGTGATTTCTGATGTGATTGACAGTTCTGTTGACTCACCGTCACCAAGACCATTAACCGTAGCAATAACGTCGTCCCAGGAAGTAATATCGGCTGCCTGAGCTACTCCCCCAGACAATCCGACTGTTGCCAGCACTGTGGCCAGTAAAATCCCGAATGACCGCACCCAAGGGCCCATCATTATTTGTTCCTCTCATAAGAGCGACCTCTGGTCTGCTCAACAACGGGCCAGATTACGCGCGATGTTACTTCGAGTCTTTCACATTTGGGACTCAATTCCCAAGTCTTTTCGCGATCATTTGGCTTCACCTATTGCGTTGTGTGACCGACCACTTTTGACGTCGCGCAACACGTCGGATCGTATCCGACGATCCCGCTAGGTGCTGACGCGTATTGCACTTATTTGTGTAGACACGGTCGTATCTTGTTTCTTCGCAATTCCTCTGGCAGAATGCCTTTGGTTCTATAGGGTCCCCGACCGTTTTCTGAGGCTCTTCTTGCGCTCTAAAGAAAGTGGAAAAGTGAAAAGCACAAAGCGCTACAGTTTTCTCCCCGCCTTGTGGACGGCATGTCTAACGGTATTTCTAGTGGTGATGGGCACTGGCCTGCCTCCGATTGCCGAAGCCGCGCCAGAATCCCCGGACCGGCAGGTTCTCAAGTGCTATGAAGAGGGACGTGTTCTGTACTGTGAGCCGGACCGTCTAGAAGAACTCATTGCGCAGGCTGGAACTACCCCGACCAGGATTGAAATTGGTAACGGTACCGAGACTCTGCTGACGAAGACTATTGTTATTCCCGCTGGCGCAGATATTGAGCTAGTGGACGCAAACACAGCTGCATGGTCATCAGAAAGCAAGATCATTCGCGATGACGGTGACTTCACCGGCAGCCTACTGAAGGTTGAGAAGGGCGCAAAACTAACGCTTTCTGACGGAACTGGAAACGGCGCGGGCATCACTATTGACTCGCGCGCACAATACGAGAATGTTGTTAAAGGCTCCAGCTTCTCCCCCACGATTCTCGTGGAAGGCGAACTGGTGATGAACGCCGGAACCGTTACGGGTGCGCGGAAGCTGAGTGGCTTCTATCAGGGTGCTGTCACGGCGCAGGGCGAAGGATCTAAATTCACTATGAATGGTGGAAAGATCACCGATAATCACCGCAAGAAAGACTCTGCCACTACCGTGCAACAAGGTGCCGCCAACGTTGCATTGAGTGACGGCGCCACCATGGTGCTGAACAACGGCGAAATCTCCAAAGGCGAAACGGATACATCGGCGGGCGCTTACGGTGAAGTAGGCGGAATCGGTCTCTTTAAGAGAGCGCACTTGGAAATGAACGGTGGCAAAGTCACTCAAAACACCGGCTGGGTTGGCAACATTGGCGCGTTCTCCTGGACATTGCTCGGACGGAGTTGCTCAACACTTGGTGAGAGCACGGAAGACATGCGGTCAACTATTACTCTCAATGACGGCGAAATCTCAGAAGGTGATGCAAGCTTTGGTGGCGGTGGCATAAACATCTTCGGAAATGCTGACGTCACTATGAATGGCGGCACCATCGAAAACAACCATGCGGCAAACGGCGGCGGCGTAAACGCTATGGATCTATACGTGTGGGGCGCGGCTGGCAGTTGGCAGGAAGTTGCCGGGGACGGTTTCAACTGCACCTCGGAACGAAACGGCGAACCGAACCCAGAAGCATGGACCGAGCTTTCCCCCGGCGGCTTCACTATGAATGGCGGCAGCATTATCGGCAACAGTGCTACCCGCACGGGCGGCGGCATAAACGTGGTTTCCAACGGTGTACACCTTAACGCGGGTACGATCGAGGGAAATACTGCTACCCAACAGGGCGGCGGTATCTACGTTGCCACCCAGTCGTACACCGCCCATTTCAAGGACGCCCTCATCACCGAGAACAGCACAACCGATGGAGATGTTGCGGTCGGCGGCGGTGTGTGGCTCTGCCCAACAGGGAGCCTGCTGATACACGTCACGAACGGCGTGGCGATATTCGATAACCAATCCCCAACGACTGCTACCGATCACCACTGGGGCGATGACATTGCGCATGATGCCTATGGTGGGTCCACTTCCGCACGCATGCTTATCGATTCGCGCATGCTAGGTGGTGGCGAACCTACCTTCTACAAGGATGGCGGATACAATCAACCTCGTTTCGATGCCGAGAATCCTGGTAAGAAGCAGGTGTTCGATGGTAAGGAGAGGGAATCCGACGAAACCAGTGATTATCGGACCTCGCTTCACAACGCGGGCCTAAAGACAATTATTGATCAGGACGCGAAGGACCGCGCGAAGTCCTGGGCAAGGTTGATTATCACGAAGAACCAGTCCCCACGCGGTGGTGGTATTGGCTCAAACGGTGGCGTTGAGTTTGGAACCCCAGAAAAGACCGAGGTGAAGGTTTCTAAGGCGTGGAAGGACGCAGAGGGCAAGGACCTTGACGAAGCGTCCAAGGTTGCAGTCAAGGTGCAGCTGGTGGGATCAGTTGGTAACGAGCGGTTCAACGTCGGCCAACCGGCAGAGCTGAATGCGGACAACCAATGGACGCATACGTTCAAGGACCTGCCCAAGACCAAGACGGTTGACGGCCAACAGGTAGAGGTACAGTACTCGGTTGAAGAGCTCTCTATTGAGGGCTTCACCTCTACAGTTTCGGGTGATGCGAAGGATGGTTTCACCATCACTAACGTGCAGAACCCGCCAACCGACACCCCCCCTGGGCCCACCCCGCCTACACCGCCTACACCGGAGAAGCCACGCAAACCGATGCCACGCACTGGTGCTGAGATTGGCTCCACTATTGCCCTCGCACTTGGCCTGCTTGGTGCTGGCGTACTGGTGCTTAGGCGTAACCGGGCATAGCAACACTTAATGCGTAGCCAAACAAACCAGGCAGCGCATAGCCCGTAACAGTTTGGCCGGCCATTTCAGGTGACGTGGCCGGCCAAACTCATTTAAAGCATGTTGCGCACGATCTTTGTCCTACCGTCCGTGCAGCGCGAAGCTTTCCAATACTGTGATGACTCGTAATAAGAACTGGCTCACCTAGAGCTCGGATAGACCAGCCTCGTATGCGCGAGTCCGCACAATCCTCACTAACAGCACGAACGCAAAACTTAGGTTAGGCATACTTAAGCCCTTCTAGTACTGTTGTGTCATGGACACAAATAAGAGTGAACCCCGCCTTCCACAGAGTGACCGGTCAACTAGTGTTGCGGCAGGCCATTGGGTGCTTGCCCGGGCCGGCAAGCGAGTTTTACGTCCGGGCGGATTGAAACTAACGAATCGAATGTTGGATGCGGCCGACCTATCTGGCAAGAAAGTGCTGGAATTTGCTCCGGGATTGGGACGCACGGCCACGCTCATGCTTGAACGAGGAATCGCCTCCTACACGGGCGTGGATCAAGATCCAGATGCCGTCGCACGAGTGCAGGCTGTGGTGGGTCCGAGGGGCAGGGTTGTCAATGCTAATGCGCAATCCACCGGCCTTGAGTCCGAATCAGCTCAGGTTGTGGTTGGTGAAGCGATGCTGACCATGCAAGGCGATAAAGGCAAACGAGAGATCATCGCCGAAGCGTTCCGACTGCTTGAGCCGGGCGGTTGCTATGCGATCCACGAGCTTGGACTCACTCCTGACAGTATTGGCGCGGAGCTAACGGACCAGTTGCGTCGGCGCCTAGCCCGCACGATTAGGGTTAATGCCCGCCCTCTCACTCGCGGTGAGTGGTGCGCACTGTTAGAACAGGCGGGTTTTTGTATCGAATGGGTGGGGTATGAGCCGATGGCTTTACTGTCCCCACGTCGCAATCTAGCCGATGAAGGCGTAGTCGGAGCCATGCGAATTCTGCGTAACATTGCGCGTGATAAGGAGTTGCGTCGCCGCGTGTTGGATATGCGCGCAACGTTCAACGAATACCGCGATAATTTGACTGGCATCGCTATCATCGCGCGCAAACCTGCCGCTAACCCGGAAGAAAAGGAGATCTGACTATGACTGAACTCAAACCATCACCAGCCGACGCACTGGGGTTTATTGACAACCTTGCGCAGCATGTTGAGTATTGTGCGAACTCGACCACTTCTACAACGCTAATGCGCGCTGAGGGGGTGAACGTGGTGTTGTTCTCGTTCGACGAGGGAGAAGAACTATCCGAGCACACCGCCGCGATGCCGGTGATTGTTCAAGCCCTTGAAGGTGAACTAGAAATCATGGGGGACGGTAAAACGGTGACGTTGCGTCCCGGCGGAATGGTGCATTTTCCTACGCGCCTACCACACGCGGTTAAGGCACTAACCAAAGCAAAAATGGTGCTTTACATGATGAGCCGGCCATCGGCGAACTAAGTACTTCACGCCAATTCGCGCAGGAGCAGGCCGGTTCCGCCCGCTCCTGCGCGTTGACTTTAAGGTGGCATTGTCGGGCTTGTAACGGCAGTGGGCTTAACAGTATTGATAACGTGGCCAAACGTTGAGAGAAGTTTGAAGTGTCCAGGGCTACTTCAACCCCCGAAAGCACGCGGAACAATAGAAACAAGAAAACACGGTCAACACATAAACCAACTGAACCTAATTCTCAGGCCACTTCAAGTTTAAACTCAGTCTCGGCGGGAAAACCCTCTTCTAGCACCAATCCCTAACAACACAAAACACTCTAAAAACAATCCGCACCCTCAAAAGCCCTATAGCCCGATTGGGCGTATTTCTTGGGGATCAGCAAACCCCGTCACCGCTCGATCGCGACGGTGACGGGGTTTGCACGCAAGGTAGACCGGGATCAAACCTCGTTACTGGATGCGCTCAGCTTGACGCCTGCGCCTCAGCAACAACACGCCAGTAGTGCTGAGGAAAACGAGAGCTACTAACGCGACCGGCCCCACAGAAGAACCAGTATTCGCTAATGCCGATGTCTTACCTGCGGTTTCTGGAGCACTCTGACTCGGGTTTGACGAGGAATTGCTCTGCTGCGAAGGGTTACTGCCAGGTTCACCTGTACCTGGATTAGGCGTGGTTCCAGGAGTTTCTTCACCTGGCTGTGTGCCGGGTTCAGTAGGTTCGGTACCTAGTTGCTCGTCAGCCTTTACTATCACTTTCAGAGTGATTTCTTCACTGCTGCCGTCTTCATACGTAACGGTTGCCACTGCCGAAAGCTCTCCTGCTTCGTCGGTACTGGGCGCATCACCTTTCCACCCAAAGGTGACCTTAGTTAAATCAGCTGGACCCTTCCCTTCAAACGTAATGACCGTACTCAGCTCCGGCAGCTTCTCACCTTTTTTCACCGTGATCGGATCGGCTTGCGGAGTATAGACATCTTTATCAGGAACAGTCTCAGCTGGGCCCAAATCTTCCCAGCAGAAATCGCCCGAATCCTTCGCTACCCCAAAGTTGTGGGCGCTAGTGTTATTTTCGAAAACAAAGCCGTCTTGAGTTTTAGCTATCAACTCTTTCGCTTGGTTGATTTCCCAAGTGACCTGCTCAGTATCGTCGGGTTTAATCCACGTCGCATTAGGCTCTGATTTCCCGTTAGCCACCCATTTATTGCAGGGATCGTTCACCTGAGGGATTTGCGGAATCTCTATCTTGACTAAGGGTTTAGCATTAACGCTAATAGCCACGATGATTTCTTCACTGCTGCTATCACCATACGTAACAGTGATGGTTCCCTCAATATCACCGACTGCCTCCGTGCTAGGTGTCGGCGCTTTCCATTCGAACTTCACTTTATCTAAATCGGTAGGCGCCTGACCCGGAGTATCCGGGAACTTAACCACATCTTTAGGTAGCGGAAGCATATCTCCCACTGTCAGGGAAATCGGGTCAGCAAACGGGGCGTACCGGTCTTTGTCACTCACGCGGGTAAACGTAAATTCCCACGAGGACGTAGCGGAGGGATTAAGGCTATAACCATCCTTTGCCCTAGCGGTAACGGTAAGCGTAACCGGAGCGTTCACATCAGCCTGATTAGGACTCACGTTGACAGTTCCGGCAACAACATTCCCGTCAACCACGTATTCAACGCCCTCTACCTCAGGTACCGTGTAGCTGCCGATATACTCATTTTCGCCTTCAGTAAAGTCATCATCTCGACTGCTAGGGGCATTCGGGGTCACATAGGCAGTAAAAGACCAAGTGCCAATAACGGTTTCGTCTTTAGCTATGTTCGTGATTGTCTTAGGTTCCCAGCCCTTGAAGTCATAGATCCCCTTATCGGTAATCACTTGCTTCTCCCCTGGTTCAGCCAGGGTTACCGTGCTACCAGCAGCAATATCGGTTTGCGAGGCTGGTAGGAGTTTTTGCACGTCCCCGGGGAGGGCGTCAAAATCGTTAAAGCGGTACGTGACCGTGTAAGTTTTCGGGGCGTCCTTATAAATGTTGATAGCAAACTGATTGGTGTTTGTTTTATACGCTAAGAAAATTGCGCTCTTTAACTGTTCCACCTTTGTTTGCGTGGGCAGTTTGCTGTACCAGCCCGATGGCAGCAGGCGATTATTTTTCAGGTCGTCTTCCACAGCAACATCCATCAGTTCTTTGAGCTGAGCGTAGGTGGTGACCTGCTGGGTCTTTCCCTCCCAATCAATAGTGATTGGTTTTAAGTTATCTTTCTTAGCGATCCGGTCAGCATACTGAGCCTTTTTGAAAGCCGCCATAGTAGGGTAGGCACCGCCGCTCACCTCAGAAATAATCACGTCATCGCTAAACTGAGTATTTTGCGCAACGTTACCTGGTTTTAGCTGATTAGACAGGTAGGGAACCATACCCTCGTAGTAGCCATATGCCGCAAGCATCTCCCAGCTCAGACGCTTAGTATGTATATCTCCGCTCATACCATTGGGATTATGGGGCGCTCCATAAATCGGGGTAAACAGCGGGATCGCGTAGTAGCCATTATATTTAGCGGTACCGGTTACCTTTTGCCCATCAACCATGAGTCGGTAGGCAACCACGTTCATATCCACCAAGTCATTGATTGTTTTAAGATTCTTTGCCTCATCGACAGTGATATTGTCAAACTTTTCGTCCTTGTTGGACAAGGAGGCTTTATTGAACAGCTTTGCTCTGGTGGCATCGTCTTTAGATAAAGCTACCTCAGCTTCTACATAATCCAAGGTGTAGATCAAATCCATCTGGTTGCCGTAATAGGTTTTCAAGTCCTCGGCTGTCTGGAAACGATCTGGATTTTCATTCCCATAAGTTTCTTGCCCAGTGCGGTCAAAAATCTGGTTGAGGTCGAAGTTCGCCCCTTTATCCGTATCATCGTTCTTATGCCACGGCTCGAACACGCCTCGAGTAATCAGTTCGGCACTCGCGCCAGAACGCTGACCATATCCCGCAAAATGAACTTGATTCGCCATTTGGTGGGTGTGTTCGTGAGCGTAGGTGGTCAGCCCGCGATCATCTAGACCATTGGCCAACCAGTAGTGGATTTGTCCGCTATTAATGTCGGCCACTCCATCTGCCTGCGTGAAAGTAAAATAGTAGCCCAACGGTGTCATAAACTCTTTAACTCCGCTGGCAACTCCTTCACCCTGTTTAGGCGACCAACGCTTTTGAGCAGAAATCTCATTTGGGTTCTTAATCTGCTGGTTATCCCATACGCGACGGTTACCTACCAGTTGTGCGCGTTTATCCTCTTTTGCTATGCGATACCAAAAATCCAAATAGTCGGCGTGGCGGTCAGCGGCATACTCGACCTTGTTTTCAAACTCCTCTAGCTCGGCAATATAAGCATCTCGATCGGTATCTTTGAGCGTTCTATTCACATAGGTATCTGTCAGACCGTACATGATGGATTCCGCCGTCGACACCACATACATGGAGTTCTCTGACACGTTCAACAGGGCAAGTAGCTCAGCCTGACCGTTCGGTTCACCTTTGAGCTTATCGAATACCCTATATGAAGCAGTTGGGTTCGCCTTAGACTGTTTTTCGAAAATGACAGCTTTAGAAGTCTTCCAAAACCAATCGGCAGGATTCTGACCTGTCTTGGCTACCTGCTCATTGAGGAACGATCCCAAATCAGTCTGGTCAGCTATTTTCCCGCCTAAAACATCTTTAAACAGTTGAGGCGTAGAGAGCATTTTGCGCTGGTTAGCATTCTGCTGCCCAATAGTTTTGACGACGTCGAGGGGAGCATATTCCTTCCCGAAAGCATTATTTTCCGTCATCATTTGCCGGGCAACCGTAACACCTTCTTTGAGGTTAAATCCGTAGTTACGTTGCAGATAGGCAAGACCAACCAGAAATCCAGCAGTATCGTTTTTAATCGCGTTTACATAGTAGGCTGCGTCTTTGTTCTTCCCATCTGCCACGGCAGAATCTGCTTTTAGTATGAGGGGAAGGACTGTTGGTAAGTCTGCTTTGATTTGGTTGAATGCGCCTTCCATATCGGAAGCGAGCAAGTACTCTTCTTGTAGCGCCTTGAGTACTACATCATCCGGGACTTCGTTAAGGGAAGGATACTTATCTTTATTATCCTTCCAAATCTCAACTTTTTTGTTGAGTTTCTCGGCTCCCGTGAAGTTGGTCTTTGCAAGTTTCGCCCTGATGGCTTCATCACGAAAATCAACTGTCTGCAAATCGCCCAGGACCTGGTTGAGCACTTGCTGAACCTGTTGCTCTTCTAAAGCATCTGCCGCATAGGCACGAGGGAGGACCACCGAACCTGCAATAGTCAGCATTAAGAGAGTTCCCAAAGTTAAAGCCAACAGTTTAGATAGGCCACGCTCAATCTTTCCACGTAACAGAACAGAGTGGTGACCCCTCATATTTCTCCAATGCACTTTCTTGCGAGAATTACCATCAGCAAAGACTTTCGGATTCAAGCCCAGACTCTTGTATTTGCTTCCCAAATTATCCCCTAAGATGCCGTGCCAACGCAATAAATCACTGCGCATTGCCCTTACAAAGCCAAACGACGCCTCCTGGCGACAATCGGCGCTGTCATCACCGGTTTATTCGGGATGAACGTCTCATTCCCCGTCCAGCACGACCTCAACGCATAGAAATACATTTGAGTCTTCGCGCTGATACTGGGAGTTTTCAACGCTCTGATCCTGAACTGGCTGATTTACAAGCGCTGACCTTGAGGGGTTATTCACGAGGTTCGCGCGGGATTCTCGGCGACAAAACGCAAAGGAAAAACACGTGGGTACCAAAAGTGGGCCCGGCCGGATTCGAACCGACGACATCTGCGGTGTAAACGCAGCGCTCTGACCAACTGAGCTACAGGCCCGTTACCCGCACGCGCGCGGGAACAGTCGCAAGCATACTGGGCTTGCGTTTCTCGCGCGAATCCCAGTGGCTCTTTGAGACTAAATCAACGACCTCGAGGACGAGCCGTCAAACGAATACCCGCCCAGTCATCACCAACCGAGGCAGCGGACGTGGAATGCAGTCCCGCTACCTTCGCAGCTTCTTCAACGTCAGCAACAGGAACGGTTCCAGCACGACCCGGCTTCGGGATGAAGACCCAGATCAGACCACCGTCATCAAGGTTCGACAGAGCATCAACCAGAAGGTCGGCAAGATCGTCTTCTTCAGCATCATCTGCACGCCACCACACGATGGCACCGTCAACGACATCTCCGTAGTCCTCGTCGACGAGCTGTTCACCCGTCTCGGATTCAATGGAGACGCGAATCTGCTGGTCAGCGTCATCGTCGACGTAAAACTCTTGAACAATCTGTCCCAGTGTGAAACCGAGGCTCACCGCCATGATGAACAACCACCCTTCGGCGTGAGCGCACGGAGCGCTGAAGTATGTAACACCCTTTTATCGTATTGCACATCACTGCTGAAACTCCATTTGTCCACGCCGTGAAGACTAGCGGAAAGGTCGGGCACATGTTCCCGATTGCACACCTTGAAATAATGAGGCATTACTCATGGGTCAGAAGTCCCTGTAAAGGTCGCATGAAGGGCACAAACAGTGGACAATAGGAACGAGCGCACGAAGCCGTGCACCACCGTAAAAGCTAAGCAATACCAGAGGGGATTCGTGAGTCACTTGAGCGAAAACCATCCCGTTGTTAACGGCCTGATTAGCCAGGTTCCGGACAACGATCCGGCAGAGACCGCCGAATGGATTGAGTCGCTGTCCGGATTGATCGACGAAAAGGGTGGTCCGCGCGCCCGCTACATCCTGCTTCACATGCTGGATCAGGCACGCCACCAGGGCGTCCATGTTCCGCAGGAATACACGACTCCTTACGTCAACACCATCCCGGTGCACGAAGAGCCCTACTTCCCCGGTGACGAGGCCATGGAGCGCCAGTACCGCCGTTGGATCCGCTGGAACGCAGCCGTCCAGGTGACGCGCGCACAGCGCCCCGGCGTCAAGGTCGGCGGACACATCTCGTCCTACGCATCCGTTGCCACCCTGTACGAAGTTGGTTTAAACCACTTCTTCCGCGGTAAGGATCACCCGGGCGGTGGCGACCATGTCTTCTTCCAGGGCCATGCCTCCCCTGGCCCCTACGCACGTGCGTTCGTCGAAGGTCGCCTTTCCGAAGAGGAAATGGACGGCTTCCGTCAGCAGGCATCGACCGAACATGGTCTGCCCTCATACCCGCACCCGCGCCAGCTCCCCGACTTCTGGGAGTTCCCGACCGTTTCGCTGGGCCTCGGCCCAGCAGAAGCCATCTACCAGGCATGGTTCGACCGCTACCTGCACCTGCGTGGCATCAAGGACACGTCGCAACAGCACACCTGGGCATTCATCGGGGACGGTGAAATGGACGAACCCGAATCGCGTGGCATGCTCCAGCTTGCTGCCCAGCAGGGCCTCGACAACCTGACCTTCGTCGTCAACTGCAACCTGCAGCGCCTCGACGGTCCGGTCCGTGGTAACGGCAAGATCATCCAGGAACTGGAAGCCTTCTTCAAAGGCGCCGGCTGGAACGTCATCAAGGTCATCTGGGGCCGTGGCTGGGATCAGTTGCTCGCCTCCGACAAGGACGACGCTCTTGTCCACGTCATGAACGACACGCTCGACGGCGACTACCAGACATTCAAGGCCAACGACGGCGCATACGTTCGCGAGCACTTCTTCGGTCGCGACCCGCGCACCAAGGCCATGGTTCAGAACTGGACCGACGACCAGATTTGGGCACTGCAGCGCGGTGGCCACGACTACCGCAAGGTCTACGCCGCTTACAAGGCAGCGATGGAGCACACCGGCCAGCCGACCGTCATTCTGGCGCACACCATTAAAGGCTATGCTCTTGGTTCTCACTTCGCAGGTCGTAACTCGACCCACCAGATGAAGAAGCTGACGCTAGAAGATGCGAAGCAGCTACGAGATCGTCTACAGATTCCGATCACGGACGCAGAGCTCGAACGCGATCCCTACATGCCTCCGTACTACAAGCCGTCTGAGGACGATCCGGCACTCCTGTACATGAAGGAGCGTCGCGAGAAGCTTGGCGGTTGGGTTCCCGAACGTCGCGACGACCGTCAGCCGAAACTACCACCGTTGCCGACCAAGCCGTTCGAAGGCCTGTCGAAGGGCTCCGGCCCACTCGAGGTCGCAACAACCATGGCACTCGTTCGCCTCTTGAAGGACCTCTTCAAGGACAAGCAGGTTGGCCGTTACTTCGTCCCGATTATTCCTGACGAAGCCCGTACCTTCGGCCTCGACGCCATCTTCCCGTCCGCAAAGATCTTCAACACGCACGGCCAGAACTACACGGCCGTTGACGCTGACATGATGCTCTCCTACAAGGAATCCGAGCAGGGTCAGGTTCTCCACACGGGCATCACCGAGGCTGGCTCCGCCGCGGCCTTCCAGGCTGTTGGCACCGCATACGCGACCCACAACCTGCCGATGGTTCCCGTTTACATCTTCTACTCGATGTTCGGTTTCCAGCGCACCGGCGACCAGTTCTGGGCTGCCGGCGACCAAATGGCGAAGGGCTTCGTCATCGGTGCAACCGCTGGTCGTACCAC
Organism: Pauljensenia sp. UMB9872; assembly: GCF_030212665.1. Lineage (NCBI taxonomy): Bacteria > Bacillati > Actinomycetota > Actinomycetes > Actinomycetales > Actinomycetaceae > Pauljensenia > Pauljensenia sp. UMB9872. The sequence continues at coordinate 14,214 of NZ_JASOER010000006.1, forward strand.
GCTCGCCGGCGAAGGCCTGCAGCACATGGATGGCAACTCCCAGGTTCTGGCTTCCACCAACCGCGCGTTCGTCTCCTACGACCCGGCATACGCATACGAACTCCGTTACATCATGGAGGACGGCCTGGCACGCATGTACGGTGAGAACGACGGTCGTGACCCGAACGTCATGTACTACATCACCGTCTACAACGAGCCGATTCACCAGCCTGCAGAGCCTCAGAACGTTGACGTTGAAGGTATCAAGAAGGGTATCTACAAGGTCGAGGATCACTCAGGCCAGGGCCACAAGGTCCAGCTACTCGCTTCCGGCGTGGGTGTGCCGTGGGCACGTGACGCCAAGCGCATGCTTGCTGAAGACTGGGGCGTTGACGCAGCCGTGTGGTCAGTGACCTCGTGGAACGAACTGCGCCGCGACGGCCTGGATGCCGACGAGCACAACTTCCTCCACCCGGAGGAAGCACCGCGCACCGCGTACCTCACGCAGAAACTGGCCGGTTGCGAAGGCCCGTTCATCGCAACCTCCGACTTCGACACGCTGACCCAGGATTTGATCCGCCAGTGGGTGCCCGGCGAATACCGTGTGCTCGGTGCCGACGGCTTCGGTATTTCCGACACCCGCCGTGCAGCACGTCGTTTCTTCCACATCGACGCTGAGTCGCTGGTCGTTCGCACCCTGCAGACTCTCGCCGATCAGGGCAAGATCGATCGTAGCGTCGTTGCTCAGGCAATTGCGCGCTACGACCTGTTCAACTGCGGAATCGATTCTGTTGCAGACCAGGCACACTGAGACGAACTGCCCTGACGTGGCGCTCAGTCGCCACGTCAGGCCTCGTCACTAAGACAAACGAAAACTGCTGGGATGCTCACCCGAGTGTCCCAGCAGTTTTTATGCGCCGAGCGTGCGACGCCATATGAACGATTACTCTTCGTCCTCCAATTCCACGACCGACGGATCACCACCCGAGTAGTAGCTCATGTCGCGGTACTTCGGACGCAACAGGTTTTCAACGCTGAGCAGTTCATCCAGCGCAGCCTCGTCCAGAAGTCCCATTTCAAGAACAACCTCGCGAACGTTGCGGCCACTACGCGCACACTCGCGACCAACCGCGTCACCGTTCGCGTGCCCGATCACCTCGTTCAGGTAGGTGACAATACCAATCGAGTTCAGGACATTGTTACGACAGACATCCTCGTTTGCCTCGATGCCGATGACGCAGAGCTCACGCAGGGTCCGTATCGCGTTCGCCAGCAGGTTGATGGACTCGAACAGAGTCTGGCCGATTACCGGCTCCATGACGTTCAGTTGCAACTGGCCAGCTTCAGCCGCGAAGGTCAGCGCCACATCGTTGCCCATCACCTTGAAGCACACCTGGTTCACGACCTCCGGGATCACCGGATTCACCTTCGCCGGCATAATCGACGATCCGGCAGCGCGTTCAGGCAGGCGAATTTCACCCAAGCCCGCACGAGGTCCAGACGACAGAAGTCGCAGGTCATTGCAGATCTTCGATAGTTTAACCGCAAGACGTTTAATGGAGGCGTGCATCGACACGTAGGCGCCAGTATCGGAGGTTGCTTCCAGCAGGTTGTCCGCTCCCCTGATCGGCAGCCCCGTGACCTCACGCAGGCAGTGAACGACGGTGTCCTGATATCCGTCAGGAGTGTTCAGGCCAGTGCCAATAGCGGTTGCGCCAAGGTTTACTTCCAGCAGTAGCGCCGAATTGTTACGTAGACGCGGGATCTCTTCATCCAAGAGCACACTGAATGCTTCAAACTCTTTGCCCAAGCTCATCGGGACGGCATCCTGTAGCTGAGTGCGCCCCATCTTGATGACGTCGTGGAACTGCAAGCCCTTCGATGCGAAAGATTCGATCAAACGTTCGAGTTCATCCACCAGATCGTCGACCTTCTTGTACAAGCCCAAGCGGAAGCCGGTGGGATAGGCGTCATTTGTCGACTGAGACTTGTTGACGTGGTCGTTCGGGTTGACGTGTGCGTAGCGTCCCTTCGCGTACCCTAGGTGTTCGAGGGCAAGGTTAGCGACAACTTCGTTTGTATTCATATTGACGCTGGTACCCGCGCCACCTTGGAACACGTCAATCGGGAACTGATCCAGACAGCGCCCATCTTCCAGGATTTCGTCGCACGCCCAAATAATCGCATCGGCGATTGTGTCGCTCAGTGTCCCCAGCTTCCGGTTCGCCATTGCTGACGCTTTTTTGACGGCAACCATGCCACGGACAAATTCAGGTTCCTCAGCGATTGTCGTACCGGAGATCTGATAGTTCTCGATTGCGCGGAGCGTGTGAATACCCCAGTAGACCTCAAGCGGAACTTCTCGTGCGCCCAAGAGGTCTTCCTCGATACGCTTCATTGCCCTCACCTGCGACTCCTTCGTCTGTGGCTACGTGTGCTGAGCGATGCTTGTGAGCATGGTCAGCTTCACTACTGTGTTGTGCTATCTATAGTGACGTAAATCTAGGACGAAAGTCCACGACTTGCCGAAACTACACAAAAGAAAAACCGTCTCATCACCTTTTCTTGACCGAAGTGAAAGAAGATGAAAAGACGGTTCGAGAACGCGGTTTCACCTACACACGCCCCGCAACATCGGACAGCACATCCTCCAATGTCTCCCACGCATCAACCTCGGTATCTCGAATCGATAGCTTCAGCTCGTGTTCAATGCGTGCAACGATCGCGTATCTGACCAACGTATCGATATCCAGATCATTTTTCAGCGTCAGGTCACCGCGCGCATCTTCGGGGGTAAGGTCGACAAATTCCAAGATGGCGTCCATCGCCACCTCGCGCGCGTGCTCAGTTTTAGGGGACGAGGCCTCCCCCGCTTCATTGATCGCTCCTCCCGTTTCAGGGGAGATATCGGACTTCTCCCCTTCAGCGTTGAGCGTGTACCCAAGCAGATCAGCGATCGAACCCACCGGTTAGCCGACCTTGGAATTCAGATAGCGAACCGGTGCGCCGGCACCGGCGTGGCGGAAGGATTCCAGCTCATCGTCCCACGCTTGTCCGAGGGCAAGATCAAGGCGTTCGCGCAATTCCTCGTAATTCGTGGCGCTCTCAATGGCGGCACGAATACGGTCTTCAGGAACGACGACGTTTCCGACAGTGTCCATCTGCGAGTGGAAGATGCCAAGTGATGGAGTATGAGCCCAGCGACCACCATCCGTGGAAGCTGTGGCTTCTTCGGTGACCTCGTAGCGCAGGTGTTCCCAGCCACGCAGAGCTGAGGCGAGGCGCGCACCAGAGTCGACCGGTCCAACCCACGAAAACTCGCAACGCACCATGCCGGGAGCAGCGTCTTGCGCGGTCCACTGAAGACGCACATCTTGACCGAGAGCCGTACCGACTGCCCATTCGATATGTGGGCACAGTGCGGGCGGTGTTGAATGCACGAAAAGTACACCGCGGGTGTATGTCCCTCTCAATGTGACCTCCATAGTCTTTGAGGATCGTCTTCCCCTACGCCCTCAACTACCCACTGCCACATCTCACAACGGTGTAATTCAACTGTAAACGCCGTCGCACCGTATAGCAAGAGGGTGCGACGGCGTTGCAACGACTGGATCAGAAGTGTGAGTTACGAATGTCCCTCAAAGCCTTCTTACGAGTCTTACGATCCAGGCGATCAATGTAGATCATGCCATCCAAGTGATCGCACTCGTGCTGCAGGCAACGAGCCATCAGCTCTTCACCTTCGACAACGATCGTCTTACCGTCCAGGTTGATGCCTTCGACGCGCGCATACCACGCGCGTTCAGTCGGATACCAGAGATCAGGAACTGACAGGCATCCTTCATCACCGTCTTGGAATTCGTCGGCTGACATTTCCACAATCTTCGGGTTGAGGACGTAGCCGATTTCGCCGTCAATGTTCCACGAGAACGCACGAAGACCGATACCGATCTGGTTGGCGGCAAGACCTGCGCGACCTTCCATGTCAACGCCTTCAAGCAAATCCTCGACCAGCAGTTTCACCGAAGCATCAATATCCGTGATCGGTTCGCACTGGGTGCGCAGAATCGGATCGCCGATGATGCGAATATCGCGGATTGCCATCATTTGCCTCCAAGAATCTCAGTGTGAGCAGCCTTCAGAGCTTCAACGGCCTGCGCGAGTGGCATTTCAGTCTTTTCACCGGTGGCGCGCTGACGAACCTCGACCAGACCGTCCTTCAGGCCACGGCCAATAACCAGAGCCAGCGGAATACCGATGAGCTCGGCGTCAGCGAACTTGACGCCAGCCGAGACCTTGCGACGATCATCGTAGAGGACGTCCATGCCGGTGGCTTCGAGTTCTTCAGCGAGGCCCTTGGCCGTGTCGAAGAGTTCATCGCCCTTACCGGTTGCCAGAACGTGCACGTCGAACGGTGCAATCTGAGCGGGCCACGCCAGACCCTTATCGTCGTGGTTCGACTCAGCGAGCGCTGCGAGCACGCGGGAAACGCCGATGCCGTACGAGCCCATGGTGACAACCTGGGACTTGCCGTTCTCATCGAGAACCATCAGACCCAGAGCCTTCGCATACTTGCGACCAAGCTGGAAAATGTGGCCAATTTCGATGCCTCGTTCGAGGTGAAGCGGACCGGAACCGTCGGGCGCCTGGTCGCCTTCGCGGACCTCGGCGGCCTCGATGGTGCCGTCGACTGCGAAGTCGCGTCCCATAACCAGGTCGATCACGTGGTGACGATCCTGGTTTGCGCCGGTCACCCAGGTGGTGCCCTCAACGACGCGAGGATCTACAAGGTAGCGGACGGAACCGGTCGGGTTCCCATCTTCGTCAGTTGTACGTGCCGGCGAGTTCGGTCCGATTACCTGCGGGCCAATGTAGCCACGGACCAGTTCGGGGTGATCCTCGAAGTCCTTGTCGGTTGCCATTTCAACTTCGGCGGGTGCGACGCCTGCTTCGAGGCGCTTCATGTCGACCTCGCGGTCGCCGGGCAGGCCAACGACGAGCAGTTCACGCGAGCCGTCAGGCTGGGTCAGAACGACAACAACGTTCTTCAACGTGTCAGCTGAGGTCCATGCACGACCGTCTTCACGCGGGTATTGAGCGTTCAGCAGATCAACGAGGGACTCAATGGTCGGGCAATCCGGGGTCGGAACAACGCGAGCCGGACCCACGTTGGACGCATCGACCGGAGCCGGTGCCGGCGTCGTCACTGCCTCAGCGTTTGCCGCATAGCCACCGGGTGAACGAACGAAGGTGTCTTCGCCGATCGGGCTGGGGTGCAGGAATTCTTCCGAGCGAGAGCCACCCATGGCGCCCGACATTGCGGATACGATGACGAATTCAAGACCAAGGCGGTTGAAGATCCGCTGGTAGGTCTCGCGCTGCGCATTGTAGGAAGTGTCCAGGCCCTCGTCGGTAAGGTCGAAGGAGTAGGCGTCCTTCATGACGAATTCGCGACCTCGAATCAGGCCTGCACGCGGACGAGCTTCGTCGCGATACTTCGTCTGAATCTGGTACAGGGTGGTAGGCAGATCCTTGTACGAGGAATACATGTCTTTCACCAGTAGGGTGAACATTTCCTCGTGGGTGGGAGCCAGCAGGTAATCCCCCGCCTTGCGGTCGTTCAACTTGAACAGGGTCGGACCGTATTCTTCCCAACGGTTCGTTGCCTTGTAGGGCTCTGCCGGGATCAGACCCGGGAAGTGAACTTCCTGAGCGCCCATGCGGTCCATTTCTTCACGGACGATGTCTTCGACCTTGCGCAGGACGCGCAGGCCAAGAGGCAACCACGTGTAGATACCGGGGGCAGTGCGTCGGATATAGCCGGCGCGAACCAGGAGCTTGTGGGAATCGACCTCAGCGTCAGCTGGGTCTTCGCGCAAAGTGCGCACAAAGTATGACGATAGAGTTCTCAGCACGCCTTCAAGATTAGTGCACCACGTCAGTGGTGTGCACCTTGAGGTCATCGACGAGGCCGAGCTCCTCTTTTCTCACACTTTGGCGTTCAGGCTCTAACGCCCACGAAGCGCCTAGCCACACGAGCATTGAGTTCCTTTTCGGCGACTTTAGGGTGTGTTCGGTAATAGCGCTCTGCTCGCCAGCCGGGGTACATCCATGTTGGCAGGCTCTGTCCGAACATAATCCAGGCAGCGATCAAGGCAACCAATGCAAAAAGGAAGATGATGATCGTGCGTTCGAACAGTGTCTCGTGGCCGATGATGGTCTGAGCACTGTAGGCACCGACTGCGATCCACAGGCACCCAACAACAGGCACAACCGGCCAAATGATTGCTTGGATCTGAGGAATAACTGGAGTGGGGCTATACGGGAACAATCGTTCCATGGCAACGACGCGTGTACGACGAGTGAGACCAGCCCATACCCAGCCCCAGCCAACAATGATGGCAAGGCCAGTTACTACGAGCATCGCTACGCCACCCCACGGTGCCATATGTCCTCCTTTGGACCAAACGTCTAGCACAAACGACTTTGGCGAGCCACGACGGTTTCTTTAGTGTAACCGTCGGAGACGCCACGTGTCTGATTCAGAACGTTAGATGGACTCAGCTGCCTTGCGGATGTCGCGAAGCATCATCATCGCCCCGTAGGTTTCAAGGGAAAGTAATCCGTAGAGCTTTGCCTTGTCAGTGTTGGTTCCGTCGCTGGTGTGACGTTCGCGCATATGGAGCATTGTGCGACCATTACCCAAGTCGAGCAGGGCAAGAACGCACGTTCCCATCTGATTGATTTCTTCACCCTCGGTTCCAGGCTTGGGAGCATTCAGGATGATGCACGATTCTTCCTCTTTGGCCTTTACCAAGGACTCGTCTTCAAGAGCAGTCTCGATGATCGTCCAGACAGTAGAAGCCGGAGCGTTAATTCGAACTGCTCGATCAACCTGAACGTCAGCGCGGGGCACAAGAAGATCACCGGGAAGTGAAATCAAGGCTTCTGAAGCGGTCAGACCCAGACGCTTCGGGAAACCGGTGGCGTACAGTGAGGCGCCAGTTGCGAGCAGTCCCAGACCGAAGACACGTGATTTCTTCATTCTCTCAAGTCCTTTTCTTAGCGACCGACGGGAATAACTTCGACCTGACCATCACCCTCAGTCAGACCCATTTCTTCAGCTAGCGCGTTTGCGTGAGCAATCAGAGTGTCAACGATCTGATCTTCGGGAACGGTGTCAACAACTTCCCCGCGAATGAAGATCTGGCCCTTGCCGTTGCCCGATGCGACACCAAGGTCGGCTTCGCGAGCTTCACCAGGTCCGTTAACAACGCACCCCATGACGGCAACACGCAACGGAACACTCAGATCCTTAAGACCTTCGGTGACGTTTTCTGCCAAGGTCCACACGTCAACCTGCGCGCGACCACACGACGGGCACGAAACGATTTCAAGAGTGCGATCACGAAGCCCCATGTATTCAAGAAGCTTGGTGCCAACCTTGACCTCCTCGACCGGAGGCGCAGACAAGGACACGCGGATCGTGTCACCGATGCCTTCTGAAAGAAGAACCGAGAATGCGGACACCGACTTGATGGTGCCTTGGAATGCGGGGCCGGCTTCGGTCACACCGAGGTGCAGTGGCCAGTCGCCCTTTTCCGACAGCTGGCGGTATGCCTCGACCATGGTGAGAACATCATGGTGCTTCACGGAGATCTTGAAGTCGTGGAAGTCATTTTCTTCGAACAGTGACGCTTCCCAGACTGCCGATTCAACGAGGGCCTCGGGAGTCGCCTTGCCGTACTTCTTCAGCAGACGAGGATCCAGCGAACCCGCATTCACGCCAATGCGCAAAGAAACACCGGCGTCGGATGCCGCCTTACAGATTTCTTTCACCTGGTTGTCGAACTTGCGGATGTTACCGGGGTTCACGCGGACAGCTCCACAGCCCGCGTCAATGGCTGCAAACACGTACTTCGGGTTGAAGTGAATATCCGCAATAACGGGGATACGCGATTGCTGTGCGATGATCGCAAGCGCCTCGGCGTCCTTATCCGTCGGGCACGCAACACGAACAATGTCGCACCCTGCTGCGGTGAGCTCTGCAATCTGCTGCAAAGTTGCGCCGATGTCGTGGGTTTTCGTTGTGGTCATCGACTGGACGGAAACGGGGGCACCACCACCAACGCAAACATCTCCAACCATGATCGACCGCGTCTTCTTACGCGGGAACGGAGACGTCTTTACTGCGGGCATGCCTAAAGATATTTCACTCACGCGCTCATTATCTCCCAGTTCGACTATTTCGTCTTAGTGCAAAGGTGTGGGAAAGGTTAATGAAGATATGTCACTGCCACAATTGGGTTTCTGCATTTAAAACTAAAGGACGCAAATTCACGTCAGAAGCATGGAAACCCGCACTTTCATTTCACACCGGGCATCCGTTATCGGTGTTGGCACATGGTAACTCAGAACTGACTGGGGCGATCCCGGGCGCACGCAACGGTGCGCAGGCACGTTCAAACGTGCCAGCTACTTCACTCCCCTCTCATCGCTGAGCTGAACGACAAGCTGGAAGACCTCTACGACCCCGCATCCGCGCCCACGAGCACGATCGCTGGTAAGCAGAACAACAGAGCGCGAGGTTAACACGCAGACGAGGTCGCAATCCACTGAAGGAGGGCAGCCTCGTCCTCATCTGTGGTGGACCACGAAATGACGAAACGAACCGCCAACCTGTCGGCGACCGGCGCCCACTTTTCGATGGCGAAACGCTCGCGCGCGTCCTCAGCCATTTCAAGCGAAAGAATCGGGAAGAGCTGGTTCGTCGGAGAATCCACCAGCATCTCAAAACCGGCGTCTTTGAATGCCCGTGCAATCCGCTGAGCGCGCTGGGTGGCCTCGCGCGTAATGCGCAGGTACAGACCGTCGGCGAACATCGTGCGAAACTGCGAACCCAAGATCCAGCCCTTCGACGCCAGTCCGCCGTGGATCTTCATCATCGCGCGCAGTGAGTAGTCAGCCTTTGACGCGTCGGGCAGGACGAGGGCTTCACCCATCATCATTCCGCACTTGGCGCCACCAATGGAGAACACATCGGTCAGCGTCGCCAAGTCAGCGAAGGTCACGTCATTTGCTGGCGACCCCATCGCATATCCCAAACGCGCGCCATCAACGTAAAGACCAACACCGAAGGAATGGCAGATCTCAGAAATCGCAGTCAGTCGTTCACGCGAATACAACGTTCCAAGCTCCGTGGGCTGGGAAATATAAACCAGGCCCGACGCGCTCACGTGCTCACGCAAACCGCCGTCGCGCCATTCAAGAAGAGTCGCTTCGAGCTCACCTGGGTCCATCAGGCCATCATGCGAAGGAATCGTGTGGACACGGTGCCCAGAGTTTTCAATCGCACCGGCTTCGTGGGTAGCAATATGACCGTCAGTGGTGGCAATCACTGACTGCCACGGACGCAAAAACAGGTCGATCGCAAGATCGTTAATCAGGGTTCCACCGGCCAGGAAACGAACCGCTCCACCGGGAATACCGCACTGGTCGAGGATCAACTTTTCAGCTTCATCGCAGATCGCATCCATTCCGTAACCGGGGAACTTCTGCATTCCAAATGCCGTCAAATCGGCAAGGATCTGCGGGTGAGCAGTCGCGGAATAGTCGTTCGTAAAAACAGCCTTAGCCATTTCAACTCCAGTTCAACGCAATGAAAGCGGATCAACGATGTCAGCGATAACGAGCACAATGCTCATCACCGCCAACAATGCTCCCATAACCCAGGTCAGCGGTAATAATCGGGCGGTATCGACCGGGCCGGGATTCGGCTTTCCTCCCACGCGCGCCACTCCTCCGCGCACGCCTTCGTAGAGCGCACCGATGATGTGCCCACCATCGAGAGGCGGCAGAGGAATCAGATTGAAAACCGCCAACGCCATATTCAGCGAGGCCATGAGACTCAAAAGGAACGCAATCTGAGAACGCACGTCCGCAACGCCAGTGCCCGCAGAATCGCTGGTCACTTCACCAGCAATTCGTGACACTCCAACAATCGAAATCAAACCTGACGAATCGCGTTCACTTCCCGTCACCATCGACATCGTAACGTTCCACAGGGACTGCGGAATCTTCGTCATTGCACCCACCGTGCCCGTGAACATGTAGCGATATTCCTTGGCCACATCCGACATCGAGGCCGCCGTGTATTCATATCCGGCAGTCACGCCCACCACGTACGTGCCGTCCTCCGTCTTGCGCGGATATAACGAGGCCTCATGAAGGTCGCCATCGCGTTCAAATGTCACCTGAAGAGGCTGTCCATTGGACGAGGCAATGGAGTCTCTCAAGTCAGACCAGTCAAACAAGTCCCGGCCATTAAGCGCGATGAGAGTGTCGCCACCGGTCAGGCCGGCCTCGTACGCCGGAGACGCAACGTTACCAGCGCTCGTCTGAATTGTGGGAGACACATCCGCAAGCGTTAACGAGGCAGTGCGGAAACCAATGCCGACCATCGCAATAACGAGGAAAAGAAACGCAAGCAAGAAATTCATCGCGGGTCCAGCCGCCATGACAATTGCTTTCTTCCACCACGTCAGACGCCAGAATGCACGGTGTGCACACCCTTCGGGCATTTCTTGGGCACTCTGGTGGCGCGCTTGTTCAGCAAGAGTCAGCTGCCCTTTCGAATTCAGCGGACGACGCCCCGGCCTGCCAGGAGCGAACATGCCGAGGATACGCACGTAACCACCCAGCGGAATCGCGCGAAAAACAACCAACGTGCCTTTGACTTCACGCGACAGAATCTTCGGACCAAAACCGATCGCATATTCACTGACGACCGCGCCGAATTTCTTCGCCGGAACAAGGTGGCCAAGCTCGTGAAGACCAACGGTGATGATGAAGCCGCCGACAACGGCAAGGATCCCCACTAGGTAGCTCATGACCAGCTACTCACCAGCGCATTCGCCTGCGCGCGCGCCCATTCTTCGACCCCAAGAATGTCATCCAACGTTGGGTCTGCAATACCGTCGTGAGACTCAACAACATTTGTCAAATAATCGACAATGCCCAGCCACGGTAGTTTCTTGGCTAAGAACGCATCGACGAACACTTCATTCGCAGCGTTGTACACCGCCGTGTGCGTCGGTGACGAGGCCACCGCATGACGCGCAAGATTGATGGCAGGGAAAGTATCACTATCGACCGGTTCAAAGGTCCAACTCTGCGCATCAACCCACGTCAGAGGCTTTTCCACGTCGTGCAGGCGCTCAGGCCACGTCAAGCCAAGCGCGATGGGCAGGCGCATGTCGGGTGGCGAAGCCTGAAGCGTTGTTGCACCGTCAATCCACGTCACCATTGAGTGCACGATTGACTGCGGGTGAACAGTCGTCACAATATACTCGGGAGCCACATCAAACAGCAGGTGAGCCTCAATCAGCTCCAGCCCCTTGTTGACCAGCGTCGAGGAATTGATCGTGACAACCGGCCCCATGTTCCACGTCGGGTGAGCAAGAGCAGCTTCCGGAGTGATATCAGCAAGTTCAGCGCGCTTCTTACCCCTAAACGGGCCACCCGATGCCGTCAGAACAAGATCGGCCACCTCAGTGCGGCCGGTGACCACCGGTGAAGTGAGGCCAGCCTCGTGAACTCCACTGGCGAGCGCCTGAGCGATAGCCGAATGCTCGGAGTCTACAGGCACAATCTGACCCGGACGCACGCAGGCGCTACGCACCAAATGGCCACCCACGACCAACGATTCCTTATTCGCCAAAGCTAGCGTCGCACCGGACTTCAAAGCAACCAGAGTGGGAAGCAAACCCACTCCCCCGGTGATACCGTTCAGGACAACTCCGTCAGGGACAAGTGAAGCCACTTGAGTTGCCCCGTCTGCCCCTTCGATAATCTGGGGGTGCGCAGACGAATCAATGGCATGAATCGCGTCGCGTAGCTCGCCACCAACAAGACGATCCACACTGACGACAGGAACATCGAACTCAACCACCTGGCGCGCAAGAAGCTCAATATTGCCACCGCCAGCAGCAAGACCTCGAATATCGAAACGCAACGGATTCGCGCGAACGATATCCAACGCTTGAGTACCAATTGAACCGGTCGACCCCAGCAGGACAATCGGCTGACGCGAAGAAGTCACGATTCGCCCTCCCGATCAGGAAACAGCCAGAAGAATCTCTACGGCGCGCCCAAGATAGGCGTCAACCGTTCCTTCCGTGTAGCCCTTCTTGCCACGAGCAGGCTGGAAAACAGCAAGACGAACGTCATCAACGCTCATCTCAGTACCCTCGTCAAAATAGGCGGCCAAACGATCCAGCAGATCATCAACCTGAGCCGCGTCATATCCACGACCGGACTCCGGGTGCGAGAAACGCTCGCCCCGAGGACGCATCAGACGGTCGTACAGCGTCGTTGCGCGCTCAGCAACCTTCTCGAACCATGCAGCCTCGCCGTTAACAGCAATATGATCCGCACGATCACGCTGAACAAAGGCCGCTTCAAGACGGCTCATCGCGGAATCAACAGCATCAATCGCGTAGCCACGACGCTTCAATGGGAACGTCGCCTGGCGAACCTGCTGTGCAGAGAACTGCTCTGCCGGCAAGCCACCTTCATACGCCTGGCGTGCGTCCGCAAAGAAAGCGTCCACACGCTCAGTCGCGTAGCCGTGACGCCAGAAGCTCACTCGTGGGAAAGAGTCACTCATCGAGTCTCCTGAATTGAAGTGGAATCTGAATTGATAGACCGACGCTTCGCATTCGCTTCCTTCACTGCTGTTGCGAGCTGACCGCACGCACCATCAATGTCAGAACCGCGAGTATCGCGAATCGTCGTCGAAATCCCATTGTTGCGCAGAGTAGCGACAAATGTGTCCTGAGCACGCCGAGTAGACGCAGTCCAGATTGTGCCGGGAGTCGGATTCAACGGAATTGGGTTCACATGAGCCCACCCGTGACCGCGCTTATTGAGCTCATCAGCAAGCAATTGGGCACGATATTCCTGATCGTTCATATCCTTGATCAGCGCGTACTCAATCGACACGCGACGACCCGTCGCAACAAAGTATCGGCGAGCAGCATCAAGCAACTCCCCTACCTTCCAGCGCGAGTTAATCGGAATCAACTCGTCGCGAAGGTCATCATCGGGAGCATGCAACGAAACTGCCAACGTCACAGGCATGCCTTCTTTCGCCAGCTTGTCGATCGCGGGAACCAAACCCACCGTCGACACAGTGACGTTTCGAGCTGAAAGTCCAAAGCCTTCTGGGCTGGGATCAATCAGGCGGTGCAGAGTATTCACGACCGTGCGGTAGTTAGCAAGCGGTTCGCCCATACCCATAAACACAACGTTAGAGAGGTGCGTCGGCCCGCCGGAAAGCTCGCCATCACGACACGCAATCTGCGCTTGGCGCACCTGATCGACAATTTCGCCCGTCGACAGGTTACGAGTCAGCCCCATCTGGCCGGTCGCGCAGAACGGACACGCCATGCCACATCCTGCCTGCGAAGAAATACACAAGGTCGTGCGCTGCGGGTAACGCATCAGCACGGATTCAACGCGTGCCCCGTCGAAAAGCTCCCAAAGGTGCTTAATCGTCATTCCACCATCCGCGTGTTGCGCGACGACTTGGCGAACCAGTTCAGGCAACAGACCTTCACGAATTGCACCGTGCATCGATGCTGGAATATCACTCATCTTCACCGGATCGGCTTCGAAGTGATCAAAATAGTGTCGAGAAAGCTGGTCAGCACGGAAACCGGGAAGACCCAGATCCTTCAGGACTTGCTTACGTCCTTTTGCGTCCACGTCAGCGAGGTGAGCAGGTGCCTTGCCACGTTTAGCTGGCGCGAATGAAATCACCGGCTTCGCATCGGCTGACGTTGCTCCTTCTGGTGGCTGGTCAGTCGGACGCACTTCACGCCGACGCTGTTTTTCGAATTCGAGGCTCATAGGATTCCTTACAGCGTCCAGGTGAAGATCATAAACATAAGCGGTGCAACCATCAGCAGAGCATCAATGCGGTCAAGGACACCGCCATGCCCCGGCAGAATCTGCGACATGTCCTTCAGACCGGTTTCACGCTTGATTAACGATTCAGTGAGATCACCGAGCGTGCCGACAACACACGCAACAACGCCGGCAAGGAAGCCGAATGCCCAGTGTCCGCCAAGTGCCCAGAAAGCAAGTCCGCCAAGTGCGACAGAACCAATTGTCGAGCCGATGAAGCCTTCCCAGGACTTCTTGGGTGATAGTCGAGGCGCCATCGGATGTTTGCCGAATAGAACGCCTGCGACCCAGCCACCGGTATCGGATGCGACGACTAAGCCAACGTAGGTGAGAACCACCCACGGGTTAGCGAACTGACGCATCATCAGCACAACGAACGAGGCAAGGAAAGGAACATACAGCGCGGCAAAGACCGATGCAATAACGTCGTTAATCCGCCCCTTGGGGTTCGGATCCAAGATTCGCCACGCAACAACAGCGAAAATGGTTGTGTACAGGGCAAAGAGGAGCGCTTCTGCGCCAAGAGACCATGCGCACGTGACCATACCGATAGCTCCCGCATACAGCGGAGCCATCGTCAGCTTTGTTTCTAGGTGGGCGAATGCGCCACCTAACTCGTATAAACCCGCCAGCGAGGCCAGCACAATGAACAGTGTCAAAAGTGGCGGTACATAAAACAAGCAGATACCGACGAAAAGAATCAAGACAACGGCAGTAGATACTGCTGCTGGAAGATTACGTCCCGCTTTCCCGGTTGCTGCCAGTGGTTCCTTCAACTTCGTTGGTTGCGGAGAGAAAAACTTCGCAACCAACGAAGGGGAAGAATGTTCAGAGGCGCTCACAGCGTCAGGAGCTCAGCTTCCTTGGATGCAAGAAGCTTGTCGATCTGTTCGACCTGCTTCTTCGTCAGCGATTCGAGGCTCTTTTCTGCACGATCGACCTCGTCTTCGCCGGCTTCGCCGTCTTTCTTCAGCTTATCGAGCTGTTCCTTTGCCTTACGACGAACGTTACGAACTGCGACGCGGGCATCTTCGGCCTTGGTCTTTGCCAGCTTCACGTATTCCTTACGACGTTCTTCAGTCAGGGCAGGAAGAACAACGCGGACAACGTTGCCATCATCGGTCGGGTTCACACCCAGATCAGATTCACGCAGGGCCTTCAAGATCTCATTCGTGGCAGTGCGATCAAACGGGGAGATCAACACGGTACGAGCTTCAGGAATCTGGAAAGAAGCGAGCTGCTGCATCGGCGTGGGTGCGCCGTAGTAGTCGACAAGAATCTGCTCGAACATCGCAGCGTTTGCGCGACCGGTGCGGATATTGCCAAATTCGTGGCGTGCGGATTCAACCGCACGGTCCATCTTTTCCTCGGTTTCAAGGAGGATGTCGTCAATCATTCGTGACTCCTATGTTGATCAGTCTTGCGCAGTCACAAGAGTACCGATTGTCTCACCCATCAGGGCAGCAGTCACATTGCCTGCTTCAGACATTCCGAAAACTCGTGTCTGTAAACCATTATCACGGCAAAGTGCCAAAGCTGTTGCATCCATGACCTTGAGTTCCTGAGAAAGGGCGTCCGAGTACGTCAGGAATTCAAGACGCTTCGCGTCCGGGTTCAGACGCGGATCGTCATCGTACACGCCGTCCACGCCGTTCTTAGCAACAAGAAGCTCGTCGCAGTGGGTTTCAAGAGCACGCTGAGCTGAAACCGTGTCCGTCGAGAAGAACGGCATGCCGGCTCCCGCGCCGAAGATAACAACGCGCCCCTTTTCCATATGGCGAATAGCGCGCAAAGGAATGTAGGGCTCACCAACCTGGGTCATCGTAATTGCGGATTGAACACGCGCAGGAACACCGGCTTGTTCGATGAAGTCTTGAAGCGCAAGGGCGTTCATCACCGTACCGAGCATACCCATGTAGTCGGCGCGCGAACGATCCATGCCTGCTTTAGCTAGCTGTGCACCGCGGAAGAAGTTACCACCGCCAACGACGACTGCGACTTCAATGCCTCGGCGGACAGCAATAGCAATCTGCTGAGCAATATCGCGAACGACAGTGGGGTCAAGGCCAACGGCGCCACCGCCGAAAGCTTCACCAGACAGTTTAAGAAGGACCCTACGAGTATGAGGCATGCGCGTTTCTCCTGTTCACGCGGTGAGAAGCATTAGTACACAGGATAGCCGAATGGCCCCGCCCATTTGGGCGGGGCCATTCATGCGTTATCAGGCTCCGACGTGAACGCGAACGAACTCGGTCACCTTTGCGCCGGCCTCGGCAAGAACCTTGCCGACCGACTTAGAGGGATCGCGGGCAAACGCCTGGTCCACGAGGCAGCTGTCCTTGAAGTAGGCTTCCATGCGGCCTTCGACGATCTTGCCGACGATGTGCTCGGGCTTGCCTTCTTCGAGCGTGATCTTCGTGAGAGTCTCGCGCTCCTTCGCCAGGACGTCAACCGGAACGGCATCGCGATCAAGGTATGCCGGCATGTAAGCGGCAATGTGCATTGCGATGTCGTGGGCAACGGAAGCGCCAGCTGCGTCGGTGACGACGAAGACACCAACCTGCGGGGGCAGGTCGGGGCTGGTCTGATGCAGATACAGGTCAACATTCTCGCCCTCGACGCGCACAACACGACGGATTTCGAGCTTTTCGCCGATGACTGCCGCCATGGAGTTGAGCTTGTCCTGAACGGTCTCGTCACCCATGGGGGATGCGAGGAGAGACTCAAGATCGGATGCGCCCGAAGCAACGGCTGCTGCAAGCACCTCGTTTGCGAAGTCAATGAACTTCTGGTTCTTTGCAACGAAGTCGGTTTCGGAGTTGACCTCGACGAGGACGCCAACGCCATCGGCAACCTGAGCGACCAAAAGGCCGGCGGATGCCTGACGATCTTCGCGCTTGGAGAGCGACTTCAGACCCTTCAGGCGGATGATTTCGAGAGCCTTTTCAGCATCGCCATCAGCCTCGGTCAGAGCCTTCTTCACGTCCATCATGCCTGCGCCGGTCTGCTCACGCAGAGCCTTGACGTCAGCAGCGGTGAAATTCGCCATTGATGTCTCTTTCTACTTTGAAGTTGGTAAAGATCAGTTCTCGGCGGGGGCTTCGGTAGCCGGAGCTTCTTCAGCCTTGGCTTCGCCCTTGTCGCCTTCGAGGAGTTCGCGTTCCCACTCGGCGAGCGGTTCTGCAACGGTTTCTGCCGAGTCAGCGGACTTGCGGGTTTCAGAGCGAGCAAGGAGGCCCTCTGCGACTGCGTCTGCGATCACGCGGGTAAGCAGTGCAACTGCGCGGATGGCATCGTCGTTACCGGGGATGCGGTAGTCGACCTCGTCCGGATCAGCGTTGGTGTCGAGGATGGCGACGATCGGGATGTTGAGCTTGCGAGCTTCGGAAACCGCGAGGTGTTCCTTCTTCGGGTCAACGATCCAGATCGCGGACGGTGTCTTGGCCATGTCGCGAATGCCACCGAGTGTGCGAGCCAGTTTGTCCTTCTCACGACGCATCATGAGGAGTTCCTTCTTGGTGCGGCCGGATGCGGCGACATCGTCGAAGTCAATCTGCTCGAGTTCCTTGAGGCGCTGGAGGCGCTTGGAAACGGTGGAGAAGTTGGTGAGCATACCACCGAGCCAGCGATGGTTCACGTACGGCATACCAACGCGGGTTGCCTGCTCTGCGACGGCTTCCTGTGCCTGCTTCTTGGTGCCAACGAAGAGGATGGTGCCACCGTGTGCGACGGTCTGCTTCACGAAATCGTAAGCAATGTCGATGTCAGCAATGGTCTGCTGAAGATCGATGATGTAGATGCCGTTGCGCTCGGTGAGGATGAAACGCTTCATCTTCGGGTTCCAGCGGCGGGTCTGGTGACCGAAGTGGACACCGGACTCGAGGAGCTGACGCATAGTTACGACTGCCATTGAATCGTCCTTCCCCGCAAAACTGCGGGATCATGAGGGTTTTCACCCTCGGTTTCGGTTACGTGCTGTGCGCGGGTACGCAAGCCCTGGTGCCATGACTTAAGTTCACCTCGAAAGGACCTGGAACTTATGCCCACCGCGGAAGACCGCTGACGTGAAAATGGCACGCGAAGTCACCTGCAAGCAGGTGCTCGAATAGCTTATCTCATATGCCCTAATACTCCCTATTTCGCTTGATGTGACCCTCGTCGCGCGACTTATCCACAAATGCCCCGCCCGATCATGGAGTATCCACAATGCGTACTCACCCCATTCGCCCTTTAGCCCGCGATCAACGACATTGAGTGCATGTTTCTTCGCAATGACCGTTATGCACGTCTTCCTTTGGCGATCCTTGCCGCCTTGGCTCTGTTTTCTTTCCTATTGACGAGGCCGGCCAGCGCATCCATCTGGCAACACTGGCAGTGGCCGACCGGGAATACGGTAAGCGTGACCAGGGGTTTTGATCCTCCGGCGTTACGGTGGCTTTCAGGTCATCGCGGAGTCGATCTGAAGGTCGATGCTGGCGCTACGATCTATGCACCGGCTGACGGGATTGTAGAAGTGGCCGGCGAGATTGCCGGCAAGGGTGTTGTCTCGTTGTCCCATGGCCCCGTCCGTTCAACATACGAGCCCGTCAATGCTCTTGTGAACGTTGGAGACCACGTCAGTGCGGGGACTCCCATAGCGACCCTCAGACCCGGGCATGAGCCAGCAGGAGGCCTGCACTGGGGTGCCAAAATCTCAAGGGATCACTACGTTGATCCCCTACGGTTCTTAGTTGGCAGTCTCGCCCTGAAACCCTGGGATGGGAGCAAATAGGGCAGCTAGCCTCGTCAATCGTGGACGGGGCGAAGCTGGAGGGCAGACGAATGACTTAAGCGCGCGGGTGTGCCTGAGCATAGATAGCGGACAGTCGTTTTGAATCAACGTGCGTGTACCGCTGGGTGGTCTGTAAAGAAGAGTGGCCCAGGATCTCTTGAACGCTACGCAAGTCTGCTCCCCCTTCGAGCAGGTGGGTCGCCATCGTGTGCCGTAGAGCGTGTGGCGCAAGATCTGGAACACCAGCACGGGTAGCTTCGCGATGGAACATGGAGCGAACAACTCGAACATCGATCCGCTTGCCGTGGTCACCAATGAACAGAGCATTCCCAGAGTCAGAATTGCTCAATTGCGGACGACCGCTAACCGTCCACGTCTGCACGGCTTCGAGGGCAAGATCGGTCAGCGGGACAACGCGTTCTTTGTTTCCTTTACCCAGAACACGTCCGGTGTGACCTGAATAATCGATGCTTGTCAGATTCAACCCAACTAGTTCTGAGATACGCATTCCCGACGCATAGATCAGTTCAAGGATCGCCCAGTTCCGCAAATCTGTCGCATCGCCTGAACGGGCGTGGGCACGCGCATAGTCCATCAGGGTTGCAGCATCATTCAATGTCAGAACCTGAGGAAGGCGTTGATCTACGCGAGCAGACGCAAGCGATGCAGAAGGATCGTGAGCCAACACGTCATGGTCAATCGCCCACCGACAAAAGTTTCGTACGGCAGCGGTCTTACGTGACAGGGTCGAACGTGATGCTCCCTGCTCGCTCAGTTTCGCTAGCCACAGGCGAAGACGGCGCGTCGTCAAGCGAGCGTCTAGTTGCTTGTTCGTTGGATTCGGGTCAACGCCGATGAACTCAAAACATCCAGCAACATCGCCCGAATATGCCGTGATCGTATGGTCAGACAGCCGGCGCGTATGGGTCAGGAATGATACCCATGCGTCGAAGATGCCTAACTCACTCATGCCTTCATTATCAGCACCGAGCTCCACCTTTGCGAGCCCAACCGCGGGAGTTAGAACGCACGTACCCGTCAAGCTCCAGTTCCGCGAGCGCCCGCAACGTTTCCTGTTCGCTCATGCCAGCGTTTGCGGCGATGGTGGAAAGTGTTGAGAGGTTGCGTATGGGAAGGGCTTCCCATGCCCTGCGCGCGTGGGGTGAGAGTGCATTGACTCCCTGATCTGGGCAGACGGGTTCACCGAAGAGTATGCCTTGGAGTTGCGTGTGCAGGGGGTCGATCATTTCGTGGATGTCGGATGCGTTTCTGATGAGCGTGGCACCGTTGCGAATGAGCTCGTGGCATCCCGTTGAGGATTGCGAGGTGATGGGTCCGGGGACTGCTCCTACGGGTTTGCCTAGTGTCATTGCTCGTCTGGCTGTTGCGAGGGCACCGGATCTGGATGACGCTTCGATGACAATGGTGGCATCCCCCCAAGCGGCTAACATTCTGTTTCGTCCAAGGAAGCGCCATTTTGCGGGTCTGAAGCTTGGTGGTACTTCTGAGACGATGGCTCCTGACGATTCGACGATCGTTTCGAAGTCGCGGGTATGAGAGACGGGATAGGGGTTTGCTACTCCCCCGGCAAGGATGGCGATTGTCTGTCCGTTTGCTGCGAGTGTTCCCCTGTGGGCGGCGATGTCGATGCCGAATGCTCCGCCGGAGAGGATGGTATCGCCTCTGTCGGCAAGGTCGGATGCGATGTCGAAAGCGTTCCTTGTTCCGAGGTTTGTTGTTGCTCTCGCTCCGACGATGGTGACTGAACGTGTGTGTGGGAGCGTGCCCACGACCCATAGGCCAAGTGGTGTTGATTCTTGAAGGATGGTGAGTTCTTTGGGGAAGGATGGGTCTTCTTGGCTGATGAAGCGTCCGCCTAGGGCGTGGATTACCTCAAGTTCTTGGTTGAGGTTGTTGCGTAGTGCACGTGGTTTGAAGCGTTTCCAGGCGTCTTCGAGTGTTTTTCGATGCTGTGACAGTGGTGGTGGGAGTGGGCCGGGAGAATCGGCGCATACCCATTCGACTGATTCAATGAGTCCAAGGTGAAGTCGTAGAGCGTGGGCATGGGCGTCTTCGGGTTCTTGGATGCATGTCCACCATGCCCAGGCGAGGTCGCGTTCATTGATAGAAGGCATCGAGTGCTCCTGAGTTTCTCAGTTGTAGTGCCTGCGCAAGGTCGGTGTCGTTGGGTGTGGATCGTTCGGCTAGGTCGGCGAGGGTCCACATGAGGCGTAAGACGCGATCGGCGCCTCTCATGGACAGAATTCCTCTGTCGACGCCTTGATCGATGCGGTCAATGTATGTGCGTGCTATGCCCGAGTGCTGTCGCACCCAGGGGCCGGGAAGCTGACAGTTGAGGGTCCATCCTGTTCCTTCTAGGCGTGTGCGTGCCCTGTCGCGTGCGGCGAGTACTCTTTCGGCTACTTCTTTGGATGTGCGTCGTTTGCTGGCGTTGAGCTGCGCGCGGGTGGGAGCATGCATTGCGATCGTGATATCAATGCGGTCAAGCAAGGGCCCTGATAGTCGTGTGATGTACCTGCGTTTTTGGATGGATGCGCATCGACAGGGGCGAGCTTTGGTTCCACCACCGCACGGGCAGGGGTTTGAGGCGAGGATCAGTTGAAATCTGGCGGGATAGGTGGCTTGTCCTTTGGCTCGATGGATCGTGATGACGCCTTCTTCGAGTGGCTGGCGCAGAGCGTCGAGGACCGAGGGGATGAATTCGGTTGCCTCGTCAAGGAACAGAACTCCCCCGTGTGCCAGTGATGCTGCACCCGGCATCGCAATCCCACTACCGCCACCAATCAGGGCCGGCATTGTGACGCTGTGGTGAGGGGATTGGAAGGGAGGGGTGCGCATCAGGGTTGCGTGGTCTTCGAGGCGGCCTGCGATGGAATGAAGTGCGGATGTCATCAGGGCCGTTTGATCATCCATCGGCGGCAAAATCGTTGGCATACGTGATGCGAGCATTGACTTTCCGGAGCCAGCTTCACCGATGAGCAACACGTGATGGCCTCCCGCGGCAGCCACCTCTAACGCGTCAACAGCTCCGTCTTGACCTCGTACATCTGCTAAATCTGAAACCGCGGCGATGCTTTCTGTCAGTCTCTCAGTCGGCAGAGCGTGGAGAATCGGGATAGGTGTTTTCGGACGTAGAGCATCTCCCCCAGCCCAGGTAACAAGATCAGCTAAGTGGTCGAAACCAATGACATCAATACCGTGGACAAGACGAGCTTCTAAGACACATGTTGCGGGAACGATGACACGTTGAATCCCGAGTTTCTTCGCCGACAAGACCGCGGGAAGAATTCCTCGGATTGATTGGATACTACCGTCAAGAGCTAGTTCTCCTAATAGAGCAGCGCCTACGAATGCCTGTCTTTTCAGTGAGCCCGCAGCTTGAAGCACTGCGATGGCGATCGCAAGATCAAACCCTGAACCAGACTTTGGAAGACCCGCCGGTGACAGGTTCACGGTGATATGAGAGTCCATCACTTCCAAGTTGCAGGACTGCAACGCCGAGCGAACCCGGTCTTTCGCTTCACGCAAAGACGCGTCCGGCAGGCCAACCAGAGTGAACTTGACCAGTCCGCGCCCCACATGTGCTTCAACGCGCACCCGATGGCCTTCTATGCCCACAAGTCCAATTGAATCAATGTGTGCAAGCGAGGCGTTCATGCGATGCCTCGAATCCATTCGATGCGCGCACCGTAGTCACGTAAGTCCGCATCTGGACCAGACTCTTCAACGACTACGCGCATTGCCGGATCGACAGTGATCGCAACAATGTCAACGCGTACGTGCCCACGGCACTCATGCGATCGCACCCAAGCAACCGACAGCGAACGTAGTTGCCTGACCTTCCGATCATCAACTGATTCGAGCGCGCTCCCCTTTGAATTCCCAAAGCGGGTTCTGACTTCGATGACAATCGTGTTCGACCCGTCCGTCGCAATGATGTCGAGCTCGCCTGCCCTGCCGTTGCGCCAATTTCGATCAACAACCTGCAGACCACCTTCGCTGATGAAGCGCGTCGCAGTGACCTCGCCTAGCATTCCGAGTCGACGGCGAAAATCGTTTCCCATACTGACCTCCGCACCAAGCGTCGGTCAGGAATACACAGAAAGAAAGTCAGCGAAAGCGAAATTGTGGATAAGTAGCACCCACCTGAAATTGTGGATAACCCACCGAAGGGGTCAGAGGTTCAGCTCTGGCTTGGTCAATTCTTCGACGTTCACGTCTTTGTAGGTGATGACCTGGACAGAACGCACGAAACGCGAGGAACGGTAAATGTCCCACACCCACGCGTCAGTCAGCGTGAGTTCAAAGAAAATATCCCCACCAACTGGACGGGCTTGAACATCGACCTGATTGCAGAGGTAGAAACGACGTTCGGTTTCGACCACGTACTTAAATAAGCCAATGACATCCCTGTACTCGCGGAAAAGCTCAAGTTCCAGAGAGTTTTCGTAGCTTTCGATGTCTTCACTCACGGTTCAATCATGCCTAACAAATTGTTCCTGACCCTTCAGGCGCGCTCGGCGCGCCCAGTGCTGGGAAGGTTCCACGAACGGCGATGAAGAGGAGAAACCCCCAGTCGCCTCAGAGCGTCAATGTGTTTTGCCGAAGAATAGCCTTTGTTCGAGGCCCAGTCGTATCCCGGATCTTCCACCGTTTTCATCCATTCGTCACGTCTGACCTTCGCGACAACGGATGCGCCGGCCACGACCGAGCATGATGCGTCAGCCTTGACGCGGGTGACAACGTTTGGCACCTCAATGTCCGGGTAGGGTGCGTCATCAATCGGAGAAAACAAATCGTCGGATCGCGTCAGCCAATTATGCGCCCCATCAAGCAGGACAATCACGCGTGCGCCATTGGGAATATCCAACTGTTGCAGAGCACGCATACCAGCTAAACGCAGGCCAACAATGATTCCGTGGGCGTCGACTTCATCATTCGAAGCAAAACCCACACCAACAGACGTCGCCCACCGGCACACCAGAGGCTCCAAGGCGACGCGTCTTTTTTCGCTCAACTGTTTCGAGTCGCGAAGCCCGGCTG
Organism: Pauljensenia sp. UMB9872; assembly: GCF_030212665.1. Lineage (NCBI taxonomy): Bacteria > Bacillati > Actinomycetota > Actinomycetes > Actinomycetales > Actinomycetaceae > Pauljensenia > Pauljensenia sp. UMB9872. The sequence continues at coordinate 37,996 of NZ_JASOER010000006.1, forward strand.
GTTGAGGGGCCTCGTCCCCCGTGACAAGGCATGCCCCCACGACGACGGGCCCTGCAATTGCACCACGCCCCACCTCGTCCATTCCAATGACAACGTCATAGTGGGCAAGGAGCTCACGTTCGACATCGCGCGTCGCATCACTGGGCATCGGGAATACCAGCAAAAACGTCGCGACGATTCAGGCCAACCTTCCAATGCGACGTCGGCCAAATAACTGCGCTCACGGTGCCAACAACCGCGTCTTCGGGAACGTAAGGTGTTTCACCAGAACCCATGTGGTAGCGAGAATCCGCTGAATTACCACGGTTATCACCCATGACCCACAGCGTGCCCTGGGGAACCGTAATATCGAAAGAAATGTCAGAGGGAAGCTGACCGTCAGCAATGTAGGGTTCGTCCACGGCCACACCGTTCACTGCAACCTTGCCTTCGGCCGTGCAACAGGTGACGTGGTCACCGCCCACACCGATCACGCGTTTCACAAGTGTTTTATCTGAACCACCGGGAAGAAAACCAACAAATCTACCGACGGCATTGGCAAAAGAATCACCGGTTGAAAGATTCGACGGAAGCCAGTCCAACTGATCGTCAAAAACAACCACGTCACCGCGCTCAATATTTCCCGTGTGTGCCGCGATGCGTGAGACTGCGATACGGTCGTTTTCCACCAGGGTGTCGCGCATGGACGCGGAGGGAATCCAAAACACTTGGACGATAAAAACGCGGAGCAGAGTGAAGATCACGAACGCCACGACCACGATCAGGGCAAGTTCACGAATCCAAGCAAAAAAGCCACCCGAACCGGTATCCCCATCAGAATCGATGGCGTAATCACTGTCAGTCACTCGTAGTCCTTCACTTTTCAGAGGAGATGCCAACACCGGTTGACATACGAACACGCAAGCCCGGCGCCCCGAAGGGCACCGGGCACGCAGTGGTCATGCTCAGAGTTTCACTCTGCGCTGCCCGAACGGTGTTCCTTAATCTTGGCAGCCTTGCCGTGACGCTCACGCAGGTAGTAGAGCTTTGCACGACGGACGTCACCCTTAGTGACGACCTCAAGGCGGTCGATCGTCGGTGCATGCAGCGGGAACGTACGCTCCACACCAACACCGAAGGAGACCTTGCGGACGGTAAACGTCTCAGAGACACCGTGACCGCGACGGGCAATAACAACACCCTGGAAGACCTGGATACGGGAACGGCTTCCTTCAATAACCTTCACGTGAACCTTGACGGTGTCACCGGCGCGGAACGAGGGAAGATCGGAACGAAGGGAAGCGGCGTCGACTGCGTCCAGCTTCTGCATGTTTACTCCTTGACACTTCTGCCGCAGGTCAGTTGCGTCGAATACGGCAGGCAGGGCCTGCGCTTTCTTCACCGGGCATTCATGTGAGTGTCCCCCTGCGGCAGGTTGCACTCGAATGCACCGTCTTCAAGTGTGCCACATTCGCCGGGCGCTGCCCACTGTCGGCAAGGTACGACTACGTCTATCGAACGGTGAGATTCCGCACGAGGACAACGTCTAAGTTCATTACTCCCCCGACGTTGAACGTGCGACGTGCCTTCTTTTTGAAGCCGTGCTTCTTGTAGAACTTTTGAGCGCGAAGGTTGCCGGTGTTTGTTGCTAAAACTAAGCGCGGGGCTGTATTGGAAGCTTCAACGTCCGCCACTGCCGCTTCAAGTAAAACGCCCGCCAGACCACTTCCACGCCACGTGGCATCCGTGTAGCACTTGGACAGGTAGGCGTCCGACGCTTCGATACGTCCGGGTCGCACCATGTCTTTTTCAATCGCGTCTTCGCCGATGATCGACAGGGTGTATCCGCCCAGTTCACCGTCGATTTCGGCGACCAGCACGCGGTATCGTTCCGGCTGAGCGATGAATCGAGCACATGCTTCGGGCGATAGCTGGTCGCCGATAAACGCTGCGATTGCCTCATCAGAAAGGAAGTCGGGACAGGCGTCCGGGAACGTACGCGCCGCAAGTGCGGCAAGAGGTTCTCCATCGTGTGCCTGAGCCACTCGAATCGAAACCGCATGATGCCCGCTAGGTGTGACGAGGTGCCCGCTGGCAGCAAGAAACTCTTTGTCAGCTGAATCAAGATCCCCATATTTCAACTGAGCAATCAAATCCGGCCTGCGCTCGAGCGTCCGCTTCAGCGACAGGTCGCGTCGCCAGCGTTCGATCCGCCCGTGATCGCCACTGAGAAGAACGTCAGGCACCTCGATATCACGCCACGAACGAGGCTTCGTGTACGTCGGGTACTCCAACAGACCGTTCTCATGGGATTCTTCCTCGAGCGACTGAGGGTTCCCCATAAAACCGTCGAGTAGACGCGTCACCGCTTCCACAAGCACGAGCGCCGCCACTTCCCCACCGTTCAACACATAGTCGCCAATCGAGTACTCAAGAACCTCGACACCGGACGCGCGGTAGTAATCGGCCACACGCTGATCAATCCCTTCGTATCGTCCGCAGGCGATCATCAGCTGATCGACGTTAGTCAGGTCGCGTGCGGTTGCCTGCGTCAACGGGATACCGGACGGTGTTGGAATCGCAAGAACACGACGTTGCGCAACGTTCTGGTCTTGCCCAGCAGAGCACTCAGCAATGACCTCGTCGAGAGCCTCTCCCCACACTGTCGGCATCATCACCATGCCCGCGCCACCGCCGTACGGGGTGTCGTCAACGGTGCGGTGTGCGTCGTGCGTCCAATCGCGCAGATCGTGGACATGCACATCGACGAGGCCAGTCTCGTGTGCCTTGCCCAGCAGAGACAGATTTACGGGCGCGAAGTATTCGGGGAAAATCGAGAAAAGGTCGATCCTCATCAGTTGGAATTCCTATCCGATGCGTCGACATAGTCATCATCAAACAACCCGGGAGGCGGAGTCAGAGTGACGCGCTTATTCTCAACGTCAACCTCAGGAACAAGCTCTTCAACGAAAGGCACCATGACTGTTGCTCCGTTGACGGGCTTGACCAGAAGAAGATCCTGAGCCATTCCAAACTGCAGGCCAGTCACTGTTCCCAGTGCCAAACCATCGGGCGTCACGGCTACGCATCCCTTCAGTTGATGCGGATACCATGCGTCTTCTTCTTCAGTTTCTTCGACCAGAAGCTTCTTGCCACGCAGAGCCTCTACCTGTTCGCGGGTTGACAGTTCCTCGAAGCCAACAAGCAGGCGATCCTTGTGCATACGCGCACTGCGAACCGTCAGTTCCATTTCAGGCTCTCCCAGTACATCGAAGACAAAGCCGGGTGCCCAGATCTCAGGATCGTCGGAACGTACTTCCACCATTGCTTCACCACGAAGGCCATGAGCTGGCCCAATGATGCCTGCGGTCATCTGCATAGTGTGTCCTTCATCCTTAAGTTGTGTACACCGAGAAGTGACGTATTGGCTTCTAGTATCCCACGGCCAGCGAATCGGTCTGCATTCTGTTTACCGCCCATATCCGTGGGAGAAATAAAACAGTGGAGGGGCTCAAAACTGAGCCCCTCCACATGAGTTTTGTTTGCGAGCGCTTACTCGCGATCCGTGTCGACAACGTCAACACGAATAGGACCGCGCGTTGAAAGAGCGCCCATCACCGTACGCAGAGCGCGAGCGGTGCGACCACTACGACCAATCACACGACCGAGGTCATCGGGATTGACCCGAACCTCGAGGAGGTGACCGCGTCGCATGGAACGAGCCGAAACCCGAACATCTTCCGGGTGGTCGACGATTCCAGAGACGAGGTGCTCAAGCGCATCAGCCAGCATGATCAGGCTTCCTCGCCAGCTTCGGCCGGAGCTTCTTCAGCTTCAGCTTCTGCTGCCTTTGCTTCAGCCTCGCTAGCTTCAGCGGCGGCCTTTGCTTCTGCTTCAGCCTCTGCCTTTGCAGCTGCCTGAGCAGCCTTCGACTTTTCGGCTTCTGCTTCTGCAGCCTTGACAGCTTCAGCAGCTGCGCCAGCCTTGTCAGACTCGGCAACCTTGACGCGGGAAACCGCATCCTTCTTGCCGTTGAACTTTGCAATGTCGCCGGTCAGGACGAGCAGGTTACGAACCTGATCGGACGGCTGTGCGCCAACACCCAGCCAGTACTGAGCGCGATCCGAGTCGATGCGGATGATCGACGGGTTCGGCTGTGCGTCGTACAGACCGATCTCTTCGATGACGCGACCGTCACGCTTCTTGCGCGAATCGACGACGACAACACGGTATGCGGGAGCATGAATCTTGCCCACGCGCTTCAAACGAATACGAACTGCCACTTGTGTGGTCACTCCTGTTTCTAGTTCAGAGTTGGAACGTGCACTTCCCCGGTGGGAAACACAGGTCAGTGTTTGTTCCGGGACGCGGTCAAAGAAGGTGAGAGGGTCCTCCAGTGCCCGAGTACGCCCTCAATTGTGCCATAGTTGGCGCCCGATGCCACAAATCTGGGGCTCAGCACACGCTTCAAACCGCCGTGGAATCGGTCACGTCCGAAACAAAGCGCAATTCAGGAACGCGAGTAAACCAGCTGCCCATTAATCACGACATGGTCGGGCTGATCCAATGCACCGCTTGTTCGCGGATCCTCGCGGTAGATCAGAAGATCCGCACTGGCACCAGGGCTCAACTGCTCAAAGTTCAGCGCAATGCGGGACTTCCATGTGGCGACATCGATCAGTTCTAAGCGCGATACTCCCCGATCCAGCCAGAGTTCAAACTCTTTACCGATCGTCCCATGCTCTTGGTAGCCACCAGAATCAGTACCCATCACCAAGGTGACGCCGAATTCCCGGAGCATTGCGAAATGCTCACGACGCTCGTCGTACATACGAGACATGGTCGCAGCGTATACGGGGTATTTCGCTCCGGCCTGACCAGCGAAGTCCTTGAACAATTCAACTTGAAGCAGCGTCGGAGTAACCAGCACTCCCCTGCGCGCGGCCTCATCTGCTTGATCCGCGTCCATGCCCGTCGCGTGTTCAATGTCGTCAACGCCCGCTTCAAGAAGTGAGTCAATCGTCGCGTGAGCGAAGGAGTGAACCGCCACTTTCGCACCGTTTTCGTGGGCAGCTGCAACGGCATCAATAAGAACCTCCGTCGGCCACAACGGATCGAGGTCAGAATCTGCACCATTCGAGCGATCAATCCAGTCGCCGACCAATTTCACCCAGCCGTCGCCCCGTTTCGCCTGCTCAGCGACGAGGTCCGGAAGATCAGCGAGATTCTCGCAGTCAATGGGCATGCCACGAATGTATCGCTTGGGACGAGCAATATGACGTCCTGCTCGAATCAGTTTCGGCAGGTCATCGCGTGAATCCAACCAACGGTTATCAACGGGAGCGCCACAATCGCGCAGAGCCAAGACACCCGTGTTCCTCTGAGCACACGCCTGCACTTCTTGCTCTTCAAGGCCCACGGGCCCATCTGATCCAACGCCAATATGGGCGTGAGAGTCAACGAATCCGGGCACCGCAAAGCCGGTGAAGTCCGAACCTGTCGTCCCGGCCTCGTCGATCATGGTGATGCCGGAAGCATCAATCTTCCACGAACCGGTTGTCCACGATGCCGGTGAGCCGGAGGTCTCGGACCAGAGTAGCGATCCCTGAAAGATCACTTGAGGCCGGCCATCATGCGCTTGATGTCGTCTGGCAGATCATCCATCGACGGACGAGCGGTCGATTCACGAGCAGGCGCACCGCCGAATGCGGATCCTGCAGCGGGCGCAGACGAACGTTGCTCGGGCGGAAGAAGAGCCTCAAGCTCCTGCTGGCGACGTTTCGCAGGATTACCGGAACGTGCCTTCTTCTTCACCTTCGCACGCTTTGCCTGAGCGGCACGCGCATTCGCCTTCTGCTTCGCCTTACCACCCTGGCCGGGCATGTTACCGAAGCCGGGCACTCCGCCCATCTGGCCCATCTGGCCCATCATGGCCTTGGCAGCTTCAAAGCGCTTGACCAGCGAGTTCACGTCAGCAACCGTCACACCGGAGCCTCGTGCGATACGCGCACGACGCGAACCGTTCAGTAGCGAAACATCTTCACGTTCCGCGGGCGTCATCGAACGGACAATCGCCTCAATACGGTCGACCTCGCGCTCATCGAAGTTTTCAATCTGCTCGCGAATCTGGCCTGCGCCAGGAATCATGCCGAGCATCTTCTTCATCGAGCCAAGCTTCTTCACCTGCTGCAACTGCGAGAGAAAATCACCCAAAGTCAGTTCGCCGGCCATCGCCTTTTGCGCCATGCGCTCGGCTTCTTCGGCGTCCAGCTTCTTTTCTGCCTGCTCGATCAGGGTGAGGATATCGCCCATATCGAGGATGCGTGACGCCATACGGTCAGCGTGGAAGCGCTCAAAGTCATCGAGGCTCTCACCCGTGGACGTGAACAGGATCGGCGCACCGGTCACGCCTCGCACGGAGAGCGCAGCACCACCGCGGGCGTCACCGTCGAGCTTCGACAGGACAACACCTGTGAAACCCACACCATCACGGAACGCGGTCGACGTTTGAACGGCATCCTGACCGACCATCGCGTCGAGCACGAACATGATTTCGTGCGGTTGAACGGCATCACGGATCGCGACAGCCTGAGCCATCATTTCTTCGTCGACACCCAAACGACCCGCGGTATCGACGATGACCACATTAATGCCGTGTTCAATCGCGTGGTTCAGACCCGAGCGCGCGACCTGCACCGGATCACCAACGCCATTACCGGGTTCGGGTGCCCACACCTGAACGCCAGCACGCTCACCCACAACCTGCAACTGGTTCACTGCATTCGGGCGCTGAAGGTCAGAAGCAACAAGAAGAACGGACTTGCCTTCTTCGCGGAGCCACTTACCGAGCTTTCCGGCAAGCGTCGTCTTACCGGCACCCTGCAGACCAGCAAGCATGAAGACCGTCGGACCACGATCGGCAAACTTCAGTTCACGAGATTCTCCGCCCAGAATCTCAACCAGTTCCTCGTTGACGATTCGAATGACCTGCTGTCCGGGATTCAGTGCCTTCGAACGCGCCGCACCGTAGGCCTTCTCACGGACCTCGTTGGTGAACTGACGAACAACGGGAAGAGCAACGTCAGCGTCAATCAGGGCGCGACGAATCTCTGAAATTGTCTGGTCAACATCTGATTCGGTCAGCACACCACGAGAGCGAAGCTGCTTAAAAGACTGAGTCAGCCGATCCGACAGATTTCCGAACACGTTGAGTCTCCCAAAAGGTGGAAAGCAAAAGGGTACGAGGCCACGACCTCGTTTACTGGTCAAAGCCTATCGCACGCGGGCTATCACAGCCGCATGTGGGGCAGCCTCACACGGCGTGAGAGTGCCCCACCTAGCGTGCAATTCGAAGAGTGTCAGCCATTCACAATGGCGTCAACGAAGCCCTGCGGATCGAATGGAGCAAGATCGTCAGCGCCTTCACCCAGGCCAACGAACTTCACCGGAACGCCAAGAGCCTTCTGCACGGAGACAACAATGCCACCCTTTGCAGAACCATCGAGCTTGGTCAGGACAATGCCGGTCACTCCAGCAACCTCAGCGAAAACCTCAGCCTGCTTCATACCGTTCTGACCGGTGGTCGCATCGAGGACCAGCAGAACCTCGTTGACAGGAGCTTGCTTTTCCATGACACGCTTGACCTTGCCAAGCTCATCCATCAGCGTCGACTTCGTCTGCAGACGACCAGCGGTATCAACCAGCACGACATCAATATTCTTGTCTGCGCCAGCTTTGACAGCATCGAAAGCAACCGAAGCCGGATCTGCGCCCTCGCGATCAGAAGCAACGACCTCAACACCAACGCGTTCGCCCCACGTGCCCAGCTGTTCGCCGGCAGCAGCACGGAAGGTATCAGCTGCACCCAGCAAAACGCTCTTGCCTTCGGCAACGAGAACGCGAGCCAGTTTGCCAACGGTCGTCGTCTTACCGGTGCCGTTCACGCCAACCATCAGAATCGATGCGGGAAGCTCACCATTGTCGCCCTGACGATCAAGATGCAGGCTACGATCCATCGCAGGATCAACCAGCGCAAGAAGCTCTTCGGAAAGGAACCTCTTAATGGAATCAGTGTCGTGAACACCTTCAACAGCCACGCGATTCTTCAGTGCCTCAATCAGCGTGTCGGTCGCTTCAAGACCAAGATCAGCGACAAGAAGCGTATCTTCGACTTCTTCCCAGTCAGCGGCTTTCAGCTCACCACGGGACAACACCGAAACGATAGCCTTGCCCAGCGTACCCGAACGCGACAGGCGCGAACGCAGGCGAGCCATACGGCTCGGCACTGATTCAGGAACCTCAACTGACAGTTCAGGTGCTTCGACAGGCTCTTCAACAGGTTCTGCTACCTGGTCTTGCCCGCCATCTACGACAGGTTCGGACGTCGGAGCTAAAGAGGCGGCCTCGTCGATCAGCGACGGACTACCGCGCGCATCAGGTGCATCTGCAAGGGCCTCATCCGCAGGAGTTGTCGGCGCGGCCGTAACTGGCGTGGCCGGAGCAGCAGGCGTAATAGTCGGCACGGACTTCTTCGAGCTACGCGCAACTCCAATACCAACGCCCACGATGACAACGACGAGCAGTGCAATACACGCAATGCCCGCCGGAGAGCTTAAAAATGAAAGAACAGCGTCCATGGGCTCATCATCTCCCATGGACGCTATCAAGTTCCACTTATTGGTTGAACCTAACGTAGTCGAACACTAGTGGCACGCTAGGCAACGTTTACTCGGCCGAAGCTTCCTTGCCTGCCTTGCGGTGCTCCTGCATCGCTTCAAAACGATCCGTCACACGCTCAATACGATCAACGCCGGGCAAACGATCCGCATCAAAATACGCGTTCTTCATCGACGACGTATCACCCATCAGATCCGTCAACGTTGTCGAGTGAGGTGACACAGGATCGGCATCATTTTCGGGAGCATTCGTCAGCTTCTCACGCTGGTCACGAAGATGTTCCTGCCAAACGGACGCAGGGCGACGCTCAAGCGCCAAACCAACGATCACCGCAACAGCGATAACCACAACGAGCAGAAGAACAAAGGCCATGATGAGAAAACCCGAGAGCATACCACTATGTTCTAACTGTTCGAGCCCATCGGCGACTTGACACTTAGTGACTTCATCGTTTCGTGACCATGAGATGACTCACCGCACCGTTACTGAGATAAGACAAACGCGAGGCGATCAGTCGAGGTAATCGCGAAGCACCTGGCTACGCGACGGGTGACGCAACTTCGACATCGTCTTCGACTCGATCTGACGAATACGCTCGCGCGTCACGCCATAGACCTTGCCGATCTCATCCAGGGTCTTCGGCTGGCCATCGCCCAGACCGAAACGCATCGACACAACGCCAGCTTCACGTTCCGACAGGGTGTCGAGCACGTTGTGGAGCTGTTCTTGAAGAAGCGTGAACGACACCGCGTCGGCGGGAACGATTGCTTCAGAGTCTTCAATCAGGTCGCCGAACTCAGAATCGCCATCTTCACCCAGCGGAGTGTGAAGCGAGATCGGTTCGCGACCGTACTTCTGAACTTCGACGACCTTTTCGGGCGTCATGTCGAGTTCCTTCGCCAGTTCTTCCGGCGTGGGTTCACGACCAAGATCCTGAAGCATCTGGCGCTGGACGCGAGCAAGCTTGTTGATGACCTCAACCATGTGGACAGGAATACGGATCGTGCGAGCCTGGTCAGCCATTGCACGCGTGATCGCCTGACGAATCCACCAGGTTGCGTAGGTGGAGAACTTGTAGCCCTTCGTGTAGTCGAACTTCTCAACTGCACGAATCAGACCGAGGTTACCTTCCTGGATCAGATCCAGGAACTGCATGCCACGACCTGTGTAACGCTTAGCCAGCGAAACGACCAGACGCAGGTTTGCTTCCAGCAGGTGGTTCTTCGCCAGCTGACCGTCGGATGCCATGAAGTGCAGCTCACGACGTTCCTTCGCCGTCATCGAATCGGCTTCGTTCTTCAGCTTGTATTCGGCATAGAGGCCAGCTTCGATACGGCGAGCAAGGTCAACTTCCTGCTCTGCGTTCAGCAGCGAAACTTTGCCGATCTGTTTGAGGTAGTCCTTGACCGGGTCCGCGGTTGCACCCGCGACGGTCACCTGCTGGACGGGCTCATCGGACTCGTCGGAGTCGGAAACGACGAAGCTACCCTTCGTCTTTGCCTTCGACGTTGTTACCTCAACGACTTCCGACTTGGGCTTGGACTCTTCATCTCCCTCTTCAGATTCGTCTTCATCATCTGACGTATCGTCGCCATCGGTGTCTTCGGTATCGTCGAGTTCTTCTTCGTCGTTCAGATCGATATCAGCATCGTCGATATCGTCTTCAGTCTCTTCTTCAGACTCTTCAATTGCCGGTTCTTCGACCTTGGGCTCGTCCTTCTTCTTGCGACGAGTCGTCTTCTTTGCAGGCTTGCCTTCTTGGGTCTCTGCGACCTCGACAGTCTTCTTGGTCGTGCGACGAGTCGTCTTCTTCGCAGGTTTGTCTTCTTGAACCTCTCCAGCCTCTGCAGCCTTCTTGGTACGACGCGTAGCCTTCTTCGCGGACTTGCCTTCTTGAACCTCGACAGATTCGCCGGCCTTCTTCGTGGTGCGACGAGTCGTCTTCTTTGCCGGTTTTGCGGGCTCTTCCTGGGTAAGCGGAGCCTGCACGTCGGTTGTAGGAGCTTCACTAGAAGTGGCTTCAGCGGTCGCCTTCTTCGTGGTACGACGCGTGGTCTTCTTCGCAGGAGCCTTGGTGGCTTCAGCTTCAGAGGAAGCTTTTACAGCTTCGTCGGCGACCTTCTTCGCGGTACGTCGAGTCGTTTTCTGAGCAGGCTTGCCTTCGGGAGTGACGTCGCCAGCTTCCACAGTCTTCTTCGCCGTGCGGAGCGCGGTCTTCTTTGTGGGAGCCTTGGTAGCTTTGTCGGTAGCCTTTTGAGTCACAGCCTTCGAAGCACGCTTCTTCGTTGCTGGTGCGGTCTTTTCTACCTCTACTGTTTCGTCAACCTTGCTGGCCTTGGAAGTAGTCTTGGATCCCTTGGTAGTGCTCGATCCGGCCACACCTATCCCTTTCGCAGAAAATGGGGACTTCTTCGCGCCGATTCGGGCGCTGAAAACCTACTTTTAATTATAGTCCGATAGTGCAAATTTTCCTGATGAACCCACCTGTCAACCCCTATTTTTAATGATGTAGCTCACCAAAAGCGAAACAATAATGACCAGCACCACATTTGTGCTTGTCACGCTACAGTGTGACCTATGGAAATACTTGCCGCACGGTTCGCCGAACTCCGCCCCATCATCGACAATGCGACTCACGATCATCTGATCGCTGTGATGGACGAAATCGGCACGTCACGAGTCTCGGATGAATTTACGCAGACCTGCGTCGCATCGATCCAGTCAGGCAAGCGCTTCCGCGGACTTCTGACATATTTCGGGGCTTCGTTGGCCTTGCAACGTCCGCTGAATGATCCGGATCTTGACCTTTCGGCGTTGGCAGCTGGCCTTGAGCTCTACCAGGCCTCAGCATTGGCGCACGACGATCTCATTGACCATGCTGATACGCGTCGCGGAGCCCCCACTCCCCATGTTCGCCTTGCTGGGATTCATCGCGATAGAGGCTGGGAAGGGTCTGCAACCGCATTCGGTGCCGCCGGCGCTGTTCTTGTCGGTGACCTGTTGTTCTCCGCCGCCCAGGCCGCGGTCAATTCTCAGTGCTCGGCGTTGGACCCAGAGCGCGCCTTCTTGCTCATGCAGCGTTTTACAACGATGCACGCGGAAGTGGGCTTGGGGCAATACCTTGATATCCGAGCAGAAAATCTTCCGTTGGACGTCGAAGATGACGTAGCCATCAGCGTCGAGGATGTCATGGAGGTTGTCCTCCACAAGAGCGCGCATTATTCGATCGTCCACCCGGCGATTCTCGGGGCGATTGCCGGCGGTGGTTCACCCGAGTTGATCCAGGCGTTGGACTCTATCCTCACTCCGTGGGGTATCGCTTTCCAGCTTCGCGATGACGATCTGGGGATCTTCGGCGACCCGGCAACCACGGGCAAGCCTGCCGGCGATGATCTGCGTGAAGGCAAACGAACCGTATTGCTTTCTTTGGCGTGGTCTCATGCGACTGTAGACGAACGTCGCACTCTGCTCTCAGTGCTCGGCGATGAGGATGCTTCGGATGAAGCGATTGCCCAGTGCGCGACGATTATTGAAGAACGCGGTCGACGCGCCCACGAGTCGCTGATTGATTCTCTAGTGAAGGAAGGCCATCGCGGTTTTGACGCCTATCCATTCACTGAAGACCAGCGTCGCGATCTGACCGAGTTGGCTGAGATCGTCACCGCCCGTACGGCGTAACCAGTCGCCCTACGCGTTCAGATTTGCCTTCTGCGATAATGAAAAGAACGAGGCAACGCACATGAGCGAACGAGGCAACGCACATGAGCGGACCTCGTTCTTTGTTCAAGCGCGGGTCGGAATAATTTCAGAACGCCAGAGTTGAGGCGATTGAATTGACCTTGTGGTGGCGCCCCTTCAACAGGGCTTCCATGGGCGTTTCACCGAGTTCATCTTGAACGGTGTACAACCAAGCAGCCGCTTCTTCGGGCGTAAAACCGTCGTCCTCCAGAAGCGTCAGCGTGCCGGGAAGGCTGAACAGTGGCTCCCAGCCGTTTGCACCTAAGACAATGATTTCGCGAGGAATCGCAGGCTTTCCGTTCTCGCCCTTCACGGCAAACAAAACATGATCGCGCACAAACTGCTTGATCCGACGTTCTTCGACGCCCAACAGGCGACCGGCTTCTTCAAACGAAATAGTTTCCACATTCTGGGTCATGTTCTAAGCCTAGCCGTCAAACGCTCCCCCGGCCTCGCCCCTAGGCGCTGAGCGCACGAACTCACATGGCGCGCCGTCTTGCGTACGCCCACTACGGCGCCCCTCTAATACAATCCGAACGTGACCGATTTTGATTCAGACCGACGCACCCCTGACGCTGGTTCGCAGCCGACTGAGCGCCTGCAGACCCTACCAGGGCATCTTGTTGTGCCTGAATCACCTGAGCCCAACGATCTTTCATCCCCTACGAGCGACCAGATTGATCCGCTTCTAGGAATGCTTATTGACTCGCGCTATCGCGTGATCCGCCTGCTGGCTCGTGGCGGAATGGCAACCGTGTACGTGGCACAAGACGAACGCTTGGAGCGCCCGGTTGCTTTGAAGATCATGCATCCGCATCTTGCCCAGTCACAGGATTACGTTGCTCGTTTCCGTCGCGAAGCGCGATCCGCTGCCCGCATCATTCACCCCGGTGTCGTCTCGGTTTTCGATCAGGGTGTTGTTGCTGGTCAGGGATTCTTGGTCATGGAGCTCATCGACGGACCAAACCTTCGCACTGTCTTAAACGAACAAGGTTCTTTTACCGTTGGGCAAACCCTGTCCTACGTTCACGACGTTCTTGACGCACTGAGAGCCGCTCATCGTGTTGGTGTGATCCACCGCGACATCAAGCCAGAAAACGTCCTTGTTCCCGCAGATCCGCCTGCTCGCGTGACCGATTTTGGTTTAGCACGCGCGGCCTCTGAAGTGTCACTTTCGACCACTGGTTCAATGCTGGGAACCGTGGCCTACATTGCTCCGGAAGTTGCCCTGTCACACGACGTTGATCAGCGCACCGACCTTTACGCCGTTGGCATCATGGCGTTTGAAATGCTCACGGGTTCAGTGCCGTGGGAAGGCGAAAACGCTATCCAGATTGCTACGCATCATGTGAATGATCCAATTCCGATGCCGTCGACTCTGGTCAGCTGGTTGCCTCGCGAAATTGATGACTTTATTTCAGCATTAGCTGCGACGAATCCTGATGAGCGACCAACAGACGCCGGTGAAGCACTTGAGCTCCTCGCTCGCGTCGAAATTGGACTGCCGGAAGAGATCCTTACTCGTCGAGCCGACGTTGCACCAAAGGTTGCCTCTTCTGCGGGAGAAACGGCCACTTGGGAGCATCTGGGTGTGACGTCTTCACTTCCCCCGAATGGTCATTCCACGTCCCGCACTGTTGTCCAGGCTGCTGGAGTGCAAGGAGCGATGCATTCTCCAAAAAAGAATCGCCGTTCGTTCATCGGCAAGTTCCTGGCCATCATTGCCTTCGTCGCCATCATCGGTGGCGTAGGTGGCTGGTGGTGGTGGAACGAGTACGGCCCCGGCTCGTACTTGACCATGCCTCAAACAGCTGGGCGTTCCTCACAGGCCGTGAAGTCAGAGCTTGCAGCTCTTGGGCTTGGAGTGATTGAAGAGGAAGCGTTCTCTGACACCGTCCAATCCGGTATCGTCATTTCTTCTGATCCCGATGGCGGGCAGCCTGTTCACAAGAACGCCGAGGTTCGCGTAACAACCTCCAAAGGCATCGATATGCGATCTGTGCCCGATCTTGTTGGAAAGAACAAGTCTGAGATTGAGACTCTGCTCATCGATGCTGGTTTAGCCGTGGGCACAATCAACGAAGAGTATTCGGAAGAGGTCGCCAAGGATATCGTCATTTCTCAGTCCTTGGATCCCGATACGTCGATCCCCCACGATACGAAAATCGATGTTGTTGTCTCGAAGGGTCGAGAACCACTGACGGTTCCGGACCTCATGGCGATGAGTAGCGCTGATGCTCAGGCTGCGATCGAGGCACTGGGATTGGTCGCGTCGCCAAGCGAAGAGTACTCGGACAGTGTCGCCGAAGGCTCCTTGATTTCCCAGACAACAGCAGCTGGCACGACTCTTTATAAGGGCGACAAGGTCGAATATGTCGTTTCTAAGGGGCCAGAAACAGTTGAAGTCCCCTCCATTACGGGTAAGCAGGAAGCTGAAGCGAAGCGAATCTTGGAAGCCGCCGGCCTGAATGTCACGGTTCAACGCGTGCTCGGTGGCGTGTTCGGGACCGCGCGTTACACGGATCCCGATGCTGGCACGGTTGTGAAAAAGGGATCGACGGTCACCCTCTTCATCGTGTAGTCGATAGCTCTGCACAGAGCTTCTACCGATACAGCTTTCCCTGCGACTCTCGCTACAGCTGTCAGCAGCGTTCACGGTGCCACTCCAGTTGCCGTCACGGTCATACAAGGCGACGAAACCCGACCCGACGGCGCGAAATAATCGCCTCACACGGCCAAACCCGCCAGCCCGCACCTCGTGCGCGACCAACAACGTCATACGAGGCGACAAAACCCAGATCCCATGGAGTGGACCCCGTTTTTGGACACTTTCCTGGTTTTGTTTGTGTTCTTGAGGGGGCGTGGTGTGATGTGGCGGACTTTGTCGGAATATCCACGTCGGGCGTGGGTGGATTTGTTTGAGCAAGGCCTTGAGGTGACGGCGTGCGCTCGCCGTTTTGATCTGATGCATGGTGTTGTTGAGCAGTTGTATTAACAGTGACTACTGCATGGCAGGCTATGTCGTGTGCACAACAAGACGCGCAAGACATATTCATTCGAGGTCAAACGTGAGGTCGTGACCCGCGCCTTAGCTGGCGAGAAGCACATTGACTTGGCTCGCGAGTTCGCAATGAGTTCGTCCAAACAGGTTTCCAAGTAGGTTGCAGGTTCCGTCAGGGTGGCGAGGATGCATTGAGGCCTCGCACCCGAGCGACACCCGCTGTCCCGGTTCGCGCATTATCTGAGGAGGATAAGCTACGCCGCGAGGTGGAGTTGGTGCGGTGGTCGGGGTAGTTTACGTGCACAGACTGCACCTGATGCGACAGATTGGCGTGTAAACACGTGTTTGCGTCGCGTGGGATGTAGTTAGTGCGGTGGTCGGGGTAGTTTACGTGCACAGACTGCACCTGATGCGACAGATTGGCGTGTAAACACGTGTTTGTGTCGCATGGGGTGTAGTTGGTGCCGTCGGAAAAGCGCTAGAGCTCTCTGCACTGGGCGATTGCAACGCCGGCTCGAACGAAAGTACCGGGCACGACCAGCAATTTCATGGACACATCGGGTCGCAGAGCGATGACAGGAACAATCACGGCAAGACCAGCCTGGCGGAGGGTGTCTGGTTTTTGTGTGTGGGGTTGGTTTACAAATTATTGGCGAGGCGGTCGGGGTATGTCACTGAGAGTTGGTTGATTGCTTGTTTCCAGCCGGTGGCTTTCGTACTTTCACTATGACCGTTGGCGTCGGTGGCGCGCTTGGTTTTCTTCACCTGTTGCGTAGCACGCTTGTCTTCGATGGTGCAGATCACCAGGCAAAGCGTTTTCAACGCGTCCGTATCAATTGGGGAATTGCCCCCGATGAGGAGTAACTTTACACAGCTCAGCATTAAAAAAACTCAATCGAGTAAGTGGTGTAAAGCCCCCGTCTTACCACGGGCAAGAATTACAGAAATAGTACGACCCGTTCCCACGCGTCACGCCAGACTTTGACCGACTGCGGGTATTTACGCCCGAGTTCTCAATCCTCAAACGCATCAAGTCTAACGCCGGCAGTATCTGCATTTGATGCGGTGTAGCTCTTGCGAAGCACAGTCGAGACTGGCAAGCTCCGGGTTTTCCATCAGCTTCTCACTGATCTCGTTAACCCTAAACGGGGCACAATTCTTCTTCGAAGACACCGCAATCATTATCGATGAAACTCCTTTCAAACCAGAGCCTCACACACAAAACCCTGACCCCCTCACTCCTTCCACACCTTATGCTCAATCGACGCTTCACCCCAGAAGCCCCAACACAGTGTGGGTCAGTAACCTCACCAAATGCGCATCAACAACAGGATCTATCTACCTCTCGCCCGTCATGGACTTGTACGACCGGAGCATCATCGCGTTCTCATGCTCGACCTCTCCCTCGACCAAGGTGACCGCGAAGAGTTTGGCTGACGCGTTCCATACAGCCCAGCCAGCTCCTAGGCTGATAGTTCACACGGACCAGGAGTTCCAATACAGGCACGAACCATGGCATAGCCTGCTTAATGAGCACGGCACCGTCCAGTTAATGAGGCGCAAAGGCAACTGCTACGACGACTCGATCATAGAAAACTCCTTCTCTCATCTCAAAGCCGAATTGTTCCGCCTCAAACACTCGCCAACACACTCGCCCTCGACCACGTGATCCGCGACAACATCACCTGGTACAACACCCAACGCCAACAAGAAGGCCTAAACAACCACACACCCACCGAACACCGAAACCACGCACTCCACCTACACCACGAACACTGTCCCCAAAAAACGGGAACCAGTACAGACAGCAGCAAAATCTCGCCTCACACGACCAAAGCCACCAGAACAAGGCCGCGCCCACCAAGCAATACGATGCTTGTGCGGGCGCGTCCTTGTTGTATCGGGACGAAGATTTAGAGATCGCGACGCAAATACTCTGCGACTTGGAATGCCATTTCTAACGACTGCTGGTGGTTCAAACGTGGATCAACCAAGGTCTCGTAGCGCTTCTGAAGCGACTCATCGTCAAGCTTTTCTGAACCACCAATAACTTCGGTGACATCGTCACCGGTCAGTTCAACGTGGATGCCACCCGGAACGGTTCCTGCTTCGTCATGAGCATCGAAAAATCCTTTCACTTCCTCCATGATCGTTTCAAAGCAACGCGTCTTATATCCGGTGGACGATGGGATCGTATTGCCGTGCATGGGATCGGTAATCCACGTGACGGGGCGACCATCAGTCTTCGCAGCGTTCAGCAACGGAGGAAGATTATCAAGAATCGTGCCTGCACCCATGCGAGTGATGAAGGTCAGACGTCCTTCTTCGCCTTCGGGATTCAATCGATCCATCAGTCCAAGCAGATCGTCAGGCGTCGTTGTAGGACCAACCTTGACACCGATCGGGTTACGCACACGTGCAAGAAGCTCAATATGAGCACCTTCAAGGTCGCGTGTGCGTTCCCCTGCCCACAAGAAGTGACCGGATGTGTCATAGGGCAAGCCGTTACGCGAGTCGATACGCGTCATTGCGGACTCATATTCAAGCAGAAGTGCCTCGTGCGACGAATACAGGTCAACGTCGCGCAGGGAATCGAAGTCAACACCGGCGGCCTGCATGAATTGGACGGCGCGGTGGATCTCTTCAGCCAAGGACTCGTAGCGTGCGTACGCGGGGTTCTGCGTAAAACCACGGTTCCAGTGGTGAACCATGCGCAGGTCAGCGTAACCACCCTTCGTGAAGGCGCGGATCAGATTCAGCGTCGACGCAGCATGGTGGTACGTCTGAAGAAGACGATCCGGATCCGGAATACGCGCTTCGGGGGTGAACTCATAGGAATTCACAGCGTCTCCGCGATACGACGGAAGAGTCACGCCGTCGCGGGTCTCCATGTCGGAAGAACGGGGTTTCGCATACTGTCCGGCGATACGGCCAATCTTCACAACGGGAAGCGAGGCACCGTATGTCAGGACAACCGCCATCTGAAGGAGCGTCTGAATCTTTAGACGCAGGTGATCGGCGGTGGATTCTGCGAAGGTTTCGGCGCAGTCTCCACCCATGAGGACGAAGGCTTCACCGCGTCCCGCAGCTCCCAGCCAAGTCCGCAGATCGTCCACTTCACCAGCAAACACAAGCGGTGGCTGGCAACGCAACGCTGTTGTTACGTCTTCGACTGCCTGCGCATCAGGGTAAGTCGGTTGCTGCAGGGCTTCACGGTTACGCCATGAGTCCCACGGCGCGTCCATACCGGCTTCTGGGGCTACGAGGTCCTCCGGGTCGCGGCGCGCCGGGTACTGTGCGAACCGTGGCGTGCCGCGACCGGGATTCATAGGAAAACTCACTGTGCAGCGGGTTTCACTTCCTGGCCGATCTCGGCCATCATGTCGAGGAACCACTTCTGAGAAATATCGAAGGGCTTGCCACCGGCAATACGCGGGAACGCGATTGCGGTCAGGCGGTCACCGTTTTCTTCATCGTGGCCGATAACGCCGGATTCGCCCTTGAGAGCGCATTCGACAGCAAGATCAGTCATGGACTTGATCAGGCGCAGGTCGTCAGCGTTTGCACGCGAAGAACGTGAGAAGTAGCCCGACTTCTGGACCATGACCTTCTCAGCGTCAATCTTGGATGCGAACTGCTTGGCGAACCACTGGCCGGGGTTGATGGTATCGAGCTTCACGTGGCCAAAGGGGTCGCGCTGGACCTCAACGCCAGCTGCTTCCATTTCAGCGATGATCTCGGGAACGCCTGCACCCTCGGAGAGGAAGATGTTGACGTTGCCTTGCTCGTCCATAATGGCCTTGAGGCGCTTGGCCTCGGCGTCAATGTCGAGTGCCATTTCGGGCAGGAAGACAGCGTGGATGTCCCAGCGTTCCTGCGACAGGCCGATGGAGGGAACCCATTCCTGGGTCTTCAGCCAGTTGTGGTACTCAAGCGAACCAGCAGCGGTCAGCCAACCGCAGTGACGACCCATGATTTCATGGATGATCAGCATACGGGGGTTGGAGCGGTGCTCACCGATGACGTTCTGTGCATACTCGGAGACCTCTTCAGCGGCGGTCCATGCACCTAGGGACTGGCGGATCGGCACAACGTCGTTGTCGATCGTCTTGGGCAAGCCGACGACCGTCAGGTGGTAGTCATGCTCTTCGAGGTAGGCAGCAAGATCTGCAGCCGTGGTGTTAGTGTCGTCGCCACCGATGGTGTGCAGAACGTCAACGCCATCCTTACGGAGCTGCTCAGCAGCCTTTTCAAGCGGATTTTCGCCTTCGGCGACAAGGCCACGCTCGACGAGGTTCTTCGCGTTGGTCAGCTTGACGCGCGAGTTACCAATCGGGGAGCCACCGAAGCGGTGAAGGACAGCAGCATGCTTACGAGCTTCTTCGTCAACGACAACGAAGTTGCCGGTCAGCAGACCGTGGTAGCCGTTCTGGTACGCGATGATCTCGATCGAAGGATCGATTTCGTTGTAGCGCTCAATGAGGCCACCAACAGCGGAAGAAAGACACGGAGCGAAGCCACCGGCGGTGAGCAGAGCGACGCGACGAACCGACATGGAAACACCTTTCAGCGTTGGAACAAGTGCGGTCGGACGACACGCACCTCAAACACCACTAGTTTAAAGCCACAGTGGAGTTGGTATGGGGGTCGCCCGTCCCATGGACGGGCGCACACGCATTTATTCTGCGTTTTCACCCTTGTTAGGATCCGTTTCGCTGGATTCTTCTTCGGGTCGATGAGGTACCTCGACGATCGGAGCGGTACGCCCACCAGGACCGGGTCGACCATTCGTGGGAACTGGGCCGTCGAACTTTCCGTCGGCGGCAAGCTTCGCCTTCACGTCTGCTGCATAAAGGTCAACGTATTCCTGACCCGAGAGCAGCATCAGGTTGTACATGATTTCGTCCGTGATGGCGCGCAGGACGAAGCGGTCCTTGTGGAGGCCCTTGTAACGGGAGAAATCCAGGGGTTCGCCGATGACCATGCCAATGTTGGTTCGCGACGGGATCTTCTGGCCGATCGGCTGAGCAGCGTGCGTGCCAATCATCGCGACGGGAATAACTGGAGCCCCGGACAGCAGGGCAAGTCGAGCAACACCCGTCTTACCGCGGTAGAGACGGCCGTCGGGCGAACGGGTTCCTTCGGGGTAAATGCCGAAGAGTTCACCGCTGGCGAGGCGGTCAAGACCGGCCTTCAAAGCACCTTCGGATGCGCGACCTCCCGAACGATCAACGGGAATTGTGCCAACGGCGCGCATGAATTCCTTCGTGACCCAGCCCTTTGCACCGGTACCCGTAAAGTAGTCGGCCTTACCCATGAAGACGACCTCACGGTCGAGCATCATTGGCAGGAAGACGGAATCCCACACCGCGTTGTGGTTTGAGGCAAGAATTGCCGGCCCGGAGGTCGGGATATTCTCTTTGCCACGAATCCACGGCTTGTATGCCGCCTTCAGGATCGGACTTCCGGTTGCCTTCAATGCTTGGTAGAACGCCACGGCCCCTCCACGAGGTTCGAAGGTGAAAACACGAACTATGCTTAACTCTATGCCCACTTCACGCGATATGCCGGCAGGCAACGACGCTATCTCAGATTCAACGGACAGGCGTGCGAATATCGTTGCACAGGTGCGCACGTATCTGAGCCAAGCACGTCAGATACGCGACGGCGCATCGCCCATAATCAGCGGGCTGTCTTTCGCTGATACGACGTACGTTGTCGTTGATCTTGAGACGACGGGGCTTGACAACGATGACCAGATCACCGAAATTGGTGCGCTTAAAGTCCGCGGTGGCCAGGTACTTTCTACTTTCCAGTCGATGGTGAACCCACTGCGTCCTATCCCTGAAATCGTCACGACTTTGACAGGTATTACCAATGAAGACGTGGAGGGTGCTCCGACTGTTGACCAGGTCCTCCCCCAGTTCTTGACGTGGATCGACGACGGTGAGCCCGCGCAGGTTTTCGTTGCTCAGCACGTTCCTTTTGATCGCGCTTTCCTGCTAAGAGCATGTCAGCAGGCTGGTCTTAAATGGCGACCTCTGCCCTATTTCGACACGTTGACTCTTGCCAGGATTCTGCTTCCAAAGCCTGAGGTTCCCAGTCATTGCCTGGGTGCTCTAGCCGATTATTTCGATGCTCCCGTAGTGGAAGCACACCGTGCTTTGGCTGATTCCTACACGACGTTGCATGTACTGGACGGGCTTACGCACATACTCGAAGACATGGGAGTGACCAGTAGCGACGATATTGCTCTCTTGTCGACGCCACGCGAAGAATTGGGTGCCTACTAGTACGTCGGGGTACGAGGCACATCATTGAGCTTTCCCCTTAACAAAGCCACAAGGTAAGGCGACAGAACCGAAAAACCGGGCGGACACCTGATGGTGTCCGCCCGGCCTCGTACATTCTTCATCGCCCCAAGGTGCATGATGGGCACAATTCAGGCTGACGTGAGCTCGATCCAGCGGCTCAGCAAATTCATCGCACGACCATCATTCATGGCATCGCGTGCCATCTGGATACCAACACCGAAACGCTCGACCAGCGAGCCGTCGTCAGGACGCACGCCCTGAGCCTTGCCGTATGCGATCAAACCACCCGCGGTGTTCAGCGCAACTGCGTCACGAACAGCCTTTCGGCCACCGCCGAGCAGGATTTCTCTCACGACAACAGCGTTATCATCTGGGTCGCCACCGCGAAGGTCTCCGATTGCTGCTGGATCCATGTCGAAGTGTTCGGTCGGGTCGAACTCACTATGAGTGACTTCGCCGTCGCGGACCTCCCAGATCTCGTTCACGTCAACCGTGGAGAGTTCATCCAAGCCGGTTTCCTTGCCTCGGAACACTAGAGCAGACGCGCCACGATCAGCAAGAACGCCGGCGATCAGGCGAGCATTCGTCGGATTCGACGAGCCGATCGCATTCGAGGTCACCTTCGCGGGGTTCGTCAGCGGGCCAAGAATATTGAATGCTGTCGGGAACGCCAAGGAACGACGAACAGGAGCGGCAAAACGCATCGACGGGTGAACCTTGTTCGCGAATAGGAACGCGATGTTCAGTTCATCGAAGATCTCGCGCATGCGTTCGGTCTCGTGGTTCAGGTTCACGCCCAAGGCTTCCATCACGTCGGCGCTACCCGACTGAGAGGTCGAGGCGCGGTTACCGTGCTTGATCAGCGGAGTACCAAGGGAGGCCAAAACGATTGCTGACATGGTCGAAATGTTGACGGTCTTGTAGCCGTCACCACCCGTACCGACAATATCAAGAGCATCGGTGGGCAGGTCAACGCTGACCGCATGGTCCTGCATAGCGTCGGCAAGACCACGGATCTCGGACACCGTTGGCTTTTTGATGACCATAGCGGTCAGGAAGGCTGCCAGGCGTGATTCACCAAGCTCGCCACTCATCACCTGGTCCATCATCCAGTAGGAGCTGTCATAATCCAGGTCCTTACCCGAAATAATGTCGGCGATCAGTCGAGCCCATTCGAAAGATTGACTCACTGACGCGCCTTGCGCAGAAGGTCTGCAACGGTTTCCTGCAGCTCGATCGGATCAAGCGGATCCGAAATAGTTGCCGCAGCACCCGCCCAGGTAGCAAGCCAGGAATCCTGCTGACGTGCGGTCAGGAAGATGATCGGCGGAACTTTCTCTACCGTGTTCTTCAGTTCCTGAGCGACGGACATGCCACCTTCCTTGGTGGTTTCAGCATCCAGGATCAGAAGATCGAAATCGTTGTTTTCCACCAGTTCCTTGGTGCCGAAGGGGGTTGCAGCTTCGGACCATTCAATGGTCGGCAGATCCTTCGCAGCACGAATACCAACACCGTTGACAACAGCATGGCGCTTATCAATGTCGGCGCTAAAAACCAGGATGCGTGCGGTCATTTCGCTCACGATCTTCTCCCAATGGTTGGATGCCTTACGGCTTCGAAACTTTAACCGGGTCTATTGTATGCGCTAGTGGGCGGTCCACCGCTCGGTGAAGCGCCCACTAGAACGAGTTGCGTCAGGCTATCAGCGTGCCTTCATCACTCCGATAACGTCCAGAACGAAAACCTGGGGGGTGATCGTCTGCGTTGAGCCCGACTGAGCACCGGACTGGGCAGACTGCTGAGCAGCTGCGCTTGCACCGGCGATGTACAGGAAACGAGTACCGACAGTCTTCCCTACCACTTTCAGCTGGGCGGCATCCGCGGTGTACTTTTTGTTGGTGTCAGACCACGTCGACTGGACCTGGGAGGCATTACCAAACGGGGCGCCCAAACCGCGGTAGAGAACAATGTCGCCGTCTTCGATGGTCTCACCGACACCGGTGTAGATATCAATCGATGCGTCTTCGGTGGGGGCAGGGCTTCCTTCGGTGAAGGACAGAGTAGGTTCGACCGCTGGGTCACCTTCAACGCTGATGCCGGCAGGCAGTTCGTTACCGGTAGCGGTAGCCTTCTTCAGGCTTTCCTCGTCGATAGAAACGTTCGACGTGGAATCAAGCAGGTCCACAACGAAAATCAGCGTGGAGTTGGCGGGAATCGATGAGGAATCCTTGTTTCCGTACGCCCAGGTTGCGGGAACAACCAGCTCAACGCGGTCGCCAACGTGCTGGGTCGCTAGGCCGTAGGTCCATCCGGGGATCACCTGGTTCAGACCGAAAGCGATCGGCTTACCGGTTTCGAAGGAGGACTCAACCTTGGTGCCGTCCCAGAGAGCGAGCTCGTAGTTGACGTAGACGGTGTCGGTGAGCTGAACTTCAGCGCCGTCACCTTGAACGAGGGTCTTGACATAGACCTTGTCGGTCGGAGCGTCGCCTTCGCCGGCGGAGATTTCGGTGTCTTCACCGTATCCGCCCGTTGTAGCCGGGAAGTTGAAGTCGCCGTCACGTTCAACCTCGGGGATTGATGTGCCTGATTGGGCTGAGGCAGACTGCGAGTCGTCAGTAGAACCGCACGCTGCAAGACCAAGGGAAACGGTGATGGCGAGGACGGCTACGGCCGCCTTATGCATAATCTTCATATTTTCTTTCGGCTCAGTGGAAGGATTCACCACATGCGCAGGTGTTCCGCGCGTTCGGGTTGTCGATGGTGAAGCCCTGACGTTCAATCGAGTCTGCGAAGTCGATCGTTGCACCGTTGAGGTACGGGACCGACATGCGGTCGACAACAACCTCAACACCGTCGAAGTCACGCACAGCGTCGCCGTCGAGCAAACGGTCATCGAAGTAGAGCTGGTAGATCAGGCCGGAGCAACCACCGGGCTGAACGGCGATGCGCAGGCGAAGGTCGTCGCGCCCTTCCTGTTCGAGCAGGCTCTTCACCTTGGCTGTTGCAACGTCCGTCAACGTCACTTCGTGTGCGGGTGCTTCGATGTCGGTGTCAGACATGACGCTCCATTCGTTTGAAAAAACTCATTGACAATTGTTTAGAGTACGTGCGTTCGTCGCGTTGTGCCACGGCAAGGGCGCCCATGGACGTTACGGGTGAGAAAACTAACCGACTATCGCGCCCACGTGCGCGCGATTCGTTCTCCTGCTTCACCCAGGGTAAGCGCCCCTTCGGTAAGGAATTGCCCATGTAGACCCCACTGGGCGCGTTCGTGCGCGGCAAGTGACGATTCGCTTCCGAGTGCCACAACCGGTAAAGCGTAAAGCCCTGCCACATCCGTGATCACATCCAGTGATGCGTCAGCGAGCGACGGTGAATGCAAGCGCGGTTCGGCGACGATGACGAGGTTCGCATCTGCGAGCGCAGAATCAAGGTCGCAAATGGCGCGCAAGAATTGGCCTGTGGGAACAATTCGTCCCCCCAGTGCTCCAACAATCGCGCCGATTCCACCGGCTGCACCGGATCCGGGAGCCGTGCCCCAGTTGGTGGGAGCGGCCTCGTCCCCCATGGGGGACGCCAAAAGGTTACGCTTCGCCTTCGTTGAAAGAACGCGGGTCAGCATCGAGGTGAGCTGCCGGTTTTGCGATGTGCGAGCCTCAAGGTCGACGCCGAGCGCCAGCACGGATGACAGTCCCAGCAGTGGCCTCATCGACGAGGCCGCGACCACCACATCACGACCGGCGATTGCGGCGCGGGCAATATCGAGCGCACGTCGCAACCGGTCTTCAAGATCCGGACCATCGCTCAAATCGATGTTGGACAGGGCGCTTAAAAACCCGAATCCGCAGTCAACGTCAATCGAATGGGCGCCTTCAATAAGCGGGGTGAGCCCGCCATCAAGGGCATCGAGCGTACGCTGACCCGCGTCGAACGTAGATTCTTCGTGGATGGGAACGGCGATCGGTGCCCAGCCGGTGGCCTGCGCTTGCACGAGTGCTTCGGTGAAAGCAACGCCAGCTCCAAAAGGAATAAGGCGAATATTCCAGTCGGGTTTGCGCGCGCTAAACCCGTCAGCGCAGGCATTTAAAGCAGCCAGCGTTGACGGGTATGCGGGGTCGCCTCCGGTCCAGTGCCCGGCGATGACCAGTGTTGGACTCACAGTTGGGGCAGACGCGTCAGGAGTAGCGCTTCAGCAAGAATCGCTGCGCGCAGGTCCGGGATCGACTGCGACTCGTCTTCGGAATGCGCGTTCGTGAGCGGATCCTCAACGCCGGTCACGACCACCTGAGCGTGAGGGAACAGGCGCTGAAAGTCGGTGATGAACGGAATCGAGCCACCCACACCGATGTTCACAGACTTCACGCCCCACGCATCCGACAAAGCCTCGTGCAGAAGCTTCGTGACGGGTGAATCCATATCCGCCTGGTAGCCGTTTCCGGCTTCGTTGCGGGTGATCTCAAGGTGGGCGCCGAACGGTGCGTGCGACTCGAGGTGCTCGACAAGACGATCCATGGCCTCAACCGGATCCTTGCCCGGGACAACGCGCATCGACAGGCGGAAGCGAGTGTGCGGAGCTATCGTATTCGACGAGTTCGACACGGGGCGCGCGTCAAAACCGATGACGGAAACGCTGGGCTTGGTCCACACACGGGCGGCCAGATCGCCACTACCGGCAAGCTGAACGCCATCAAGCAGGCCAGCCGCTGCGCGGAACTCATCTTCTGGCCAATCCACGTCAGCCTTATCGGAGCCACCAAGACCCTCGACAACCAGATCACCCTTCTCGTCGTACAGGGATGAGATGAGCATGGCAGCGCAGGTCACCGAGTCCAGCATCGGGCCACCGAACATGCCGGAGTGAACCGCGTGGTCAGCGACAGTCAGATCGACGGTGCACACGGAGTTGCCACGCAGGGTCGAGGTGACGGCGGGCTCGCCAACCTTCCAGTTATCGGAGTCGGCGACGACGATGACATCAGCCTTCAGCTTGTCCTTGTGGGTTTCAAGGAAGGTCGTAAACGACGGGGAACCGATTTCTTCTTCGCCTTCGATAAAGACAACAACATTCACCGGCAGGCGATCCTTCAACAGGGACATCGCACCGAAGTGAACGATGACGCCGGCGCCGTCATCCGAGGTGCCTCGACCGTAGATGCGATCCCCGCGAACCTCGGCAACAAACGGGTCAGATGCCCAGCGGGACACATCGCCGGTCGGCTGAACATCATGGTGAGCGTAAAGCAGAACCGTCGGTGCGCCCTCAACCTTCGGACTGGTCGCCACGATGGCGGGTTTGCCTTCCACGCCTTCAGGCGTGGTGACGCGAAGAACCTCAGCGTCAAAACCGAGCGATGCGAAGCGCTCACACACGTGTGCGGCGCTGCGGGCCAGGTCTTCCTGGTGCGCAGGATCGGAAGAAACCGAAGGAATTGCAACCAAGGTCTTCAACTCGTCAAGGAAAGAATCGAAGGAGGAATCGAGCAAGGAATTGAGTTCATCTCGCGACGGCGCGAGTGCAGATGTTTCAGACATGACTCTTACATTAGTGGACGAAATGAGCCTTTGGCGCTTTCATCAGTTAGCCTGTGTACGTATTTCATGCACTCATCACTGGCATTCAAAGGGGATTACAGGTGTCCGAAGCCGAAAAGCAGAACGAAACGACCGGCAAGAAGGGACGTCCCACTCCGAAGAGGAAGGACGCTCAGGCACGTAATTCTCACCCGTTGGTTCCCGCGGATCGTAAGGAAGCAAAGCGTCAAGCACGCGCCCAACGCGATGCACAGTTCAAGCGTGAGCAGATGGCATTGGAGACCGGCGACGAACGCTACCTGCCCCTCCGCGACAAGGGTCGCGTGCGTCGTTTCATTCGCGATTACGTCGATGCGCGCTGGTCCTTCTCTGAGTTCCTTCTTCCCGTGATGGTGATCTTCCTGATCGCGATGATGGGTGTTTCCCTGATCCGTTCGCTTCCGGCTAACGTCACGAGCATCATGATGATCTCGGTGACTGTCGCGCTCTACAGCCTGTTCCTGATCTCGATCATCGAAGGCGTTGTTGTGTGGCGCAAGCTGAAGCGTCGCATCGGCGAGCGCTACCCGAACGATCAGATAGCACCGCGTTCGTGGTACTACTGCTTCTCACGCATGATTATGGCTCGCCGTTGGCGTAGCCCTCGTCCGCAGGTTGCGCGTGGCGAATTCCCGGGTAAAAAGAAGACCAAGTAACCCGGTTACTTCCGCTTAAAGTCGAGGTCACGCCCGGTGGCCTCGACTTTTTAGTATCGCTTCTGCCACTTCGCCGGTTGCGTATGGCGGTTCCTCGTTTGTGTTTTACGAGGCCGCCTGGCCGACGTGGCGAGTTGCCCAGAATACGACTGCGGAGGCTGCTGCGACGTTCAGCGAGTCGACTCCTCCAGCCATTGGGATACGCACGACGGTGTCGGCGTTCGCGATAGTGCGCGGTTTCAATCCGTCGCCTTCTGTTCCCATGACCATCGCGACCTTGGCGTCTGGCGCGGTGCAGGCGTCGGATTCAACAAACTCGTCCAAGCTGACTGAGTCGTCAGACAGTGCGAGTGCTGCAACGTGGAAGCCAGCATCGTGCAGTTCATCCATTGCGGGCCACTTTTCCATGCGGGTCCACGGCACTTGGAAGACCGTGCCCATTGAGACTCGGACCGATCGCCGATAGAGCGGGTCAGCGCAACTGGGTGTCACCAGAACGGCATCGACGCCAAGAGCGGCCGCGGATCGGAAAGCTGCACCGACATTCGTGTGATCAACGAGGTCTTCAAGAATGACGATGCGACGTGCGGACTCACCGTTACGGGCAGTTTTCAAAAGATCACTGACTGGCTCCAACACCGGGCGTTGCATCGCTGCCAGTGCGCCTCGATGCAGATGGAAACCGGTGATGGTTTCTAAAAGAGCCTCGTCCGCCATGAAAATCGGGATGTCTGCCCCGTCGGGCGACCCCGTTGCTTTCTCGATCAGCGGAGCAAGATCACTCATCCATTTTTCAGCCATAAGGAACGACCGCGGATGATGACCGATTTCTAGGGCACGCATAATCACGTTCGTTGACTCTGCCATGTAGAGTCCGCGTTCGGGTTCAAGAGCGGCACGAAGCTTGACGTCTTTCAGCTTCGTGTAATCGGCCAGACGAGGATCTTGGTCAAGATCAGCCGATTGAAGAGGAATAATCACGGACGCACCTTCGCCAATTCCCTGTTCACTTCACCCGGCCATGATGGGCCCTCGTAGATGAACGCGGTGAAGGCTTCGACAAGATCGGCACCCGCACTCAGCATGGCGCGCGCATCGTTCGAAGTGAAGATCCCGCCGGCTCCGATCAGAATCTGCTCATCATCGAGGTTCGAGGCAACAAGACGAACAACGTCTAGGGCGCGCTCACGCAATGGAGCTCCGGATACACCACCATCACCCAGATCGTGGTTGATGGTCGTGTTCGTGGCGACCACACCAGCCACACCCAGTTCGCGCGTGAGCGCACAGATGTCGACGATATCTTCATCAGCCAGATCGGGAGCAATCTTGACGAACAGAGGAATCGGACGATCCGTGGCTTCCTCGCACCCTTTTCGGGCTGCCTGCAGGATCAGACGAAGCGAATCAACGGATTGAAGATCGCGAAGCCCAGGAGTGTTCGGTGAGGACACATTGACGATCACAAAATCAACCCACGGTGAAAGCTGGCGAGCGCAGTATTCGTAATCTGCCGGGGCGTCTTCGGCGGGAGTCACCTTGTTTTTCCCAATATTGGCGCCAACAATCGCGGCGCGACCCGCCTTTGTTGAACGCAGTTTCTTCAAGCGCTCACCCGCAGCGTCGGCACCTTCGTTATTGAATCCCATGCGATTACGAAGACCCTGAGATTCCATCAGACGCCACAAGCGAGGTCCTTCATTGCCGGGTTGGGCCTTCGGGGTGATCGTACCGACCTCGACGAATCCGAAGCCCAAAGCGGTCAGTCCAAGAACCGCACAAGCATCTTTGTCCATTCCTGCTGCAAGACCCAGGCGGTGACGTACAAGACGCCTGCCGATGTAGACCTTGCGACGCTCTGGAAGCAAATCTTCATCGATATCGTCGAAATGACCGATCGTCGCTCGCATTAAACCGCGGGTAAGTGCACACTTTCCTGCATATTCAATAGCGGTGATACCCAAATGATGAGCCATCTCGGGATCGGTGCGATGAATGAACGTTTTAAACAACCACGAGTACGTCTGACGGATCATGCCTTAAGCCTATGTGTTTCAGTCCCACCATATCCACCACCCATTTCGTGATTGAAAATCGGTGGGGACTAAGAGGAATTCATCAGGATCCCCTTGAGCGCTGGTCAGCCCGTATTTTTCACGAAGAATCGGCCAACACAATGCCAACGAACGTGCGTATGGAGCCTGCGCAGAGCAGTCGGACGTGGAAGGCAGATAGATTCCATCAATGCTGATCCGTTCGTCAAAACGAGGTGCACACACAACGTATCCGCTCAAATAGACTCCCAGATTGTTCGCGCACGCTTTCAATAGATCACACACCTGCGGTCCGGAGTTTTGTGATTCCTCCAGGTTTGCTTTGGGAAGCAGGGACAGAAGCTCGGTAGCAACTTGGGATCCGATCATGTCAAAACGTGCAAACTCATCGCTCAAAGCGGGAAGACACATATAGGGCGATAACAATTCATAGAGTCCCGTTTCGTGAACCCAATGGCTCGGACCATACAGTCCCTCATACCCCGACATTGGTTGAAGAGTATTCAGCGTCATCATGCAATCCTTTCTTCGTTGGAAACGACTGCTTTTACTGAACGCCGAACCGGCTTTCGGTGCATCTTCATTCCCTCGATTCTGTGGATAAGTGCCCCTTCATCATTTTTGTGGATAACTCCCCCGGACTGGCCAACACGATAACGCCATCGACTACGACCCCAAACATCACAACGAATCCCTACACATCCGCACAGGCTGGGCAGGCCACTCAACCACCCCGACACGCCCAGAAAAAACACACAATTCGGGCATTAGCCACACATTTTGGTATCAACCCAAAAATCGGGTGGAATGCAATAAAAGCGGTGGCCGGTGATGAATGTTCATCACCGGCCACCGTCGTCGATCAAGCCAAGCGCCACGCAGGGCACTTTCACGACTTCATCATTCGTTTGTTGTCGAGTCCTTCGGGTCTACCGACTGAGCTGGAGCCTCGGCCTCGTCCCCCGGAATTGGAAGGACGCGGAGAAGCACGACGGAGGCAACAAGACCACCCCACACAAGAAGGATCGTCACCAGGAACATGACGGTTGCAGCTGCGCTCACGATGCACCTCCTTCACGGGTTACATCAGCGGTTTCGGCGCCGGAAACGGTCGCATTAACCAAAGCTTCTTCGTCTTCTTCAACAAGGTGAGTAACCGTTTTTGCATCGACACCGTGATGGCTCCAGGGCAGAAGCGTCAGGATTGCAGACACGATGATCGCGAACGCAACCGAGCCCCAACCGAAGATCAGGACGAAGCTCGTCTTGTAACCGCCGTAGCCTTCCTGGATGTAGCCGACGATCGCAGAGAAAAGCATGAAGATCAGTACTGCGGGGATAATGACGCCGACCAGTGCATCCCAAGCCTTCGGCACCTTGACGCTGGACACCGAGTTCAGGTGTGTGCGCAGACCCTTCAAACGCGGAGCGAAGAGCGCTACCAGGATTGCCATCGAAACAGCAGTCGACACGACACCGATGTTATTGATGAAAGTATCGACGATATCCAGGTTGTTCAGACCCGAGCGGGTACCGAACAGAGACAGCGAGATAATCATTGCGGGAACGCCGAGAACCATGGAGGCCTTAATCGGCGAGAAACCGAACTTATCCTGCAGACCGCCGGACACAACCTGAAGTAGCGACAGTAGGGAGGTAATACCGGCAAGCACCAAGGAAGCGAAGAACAAGACGCCGAACAAGGAACCACCGGGCATCATCGAAACGATCTGCGGGAAGGTCACGAAAGACAAAATCGGGCCTGTCAGGCCTTCCAGTTCATTCACGCCCACACCTTGCGATGCTGCCATGAAGCCAAGAGCAGAGAAGACGCCGATACCGGCGAGGATTTCGAACGAGGAATTCGCGAAACCTGCGACCAGAGCGGTGCCGGTCAAGTTCGTCTTCGGCTTCAGGTAGGACGCATATGTCAACATGATGCCGAAGCCCACCGACAGCGAGTAGAAGACCTGTGAGAAGGCTGCGAGCCACACGTGGGGGTCGGACAACTGTCCCCACTGCGGGGTGAAGAATGCGTTCAGACCATCGATCGCGCCATTAAGGAAGATTGCGCGAAAAACCATGACCAGGAACAGGACAACCAGCAACGGAAGGAAGACCTTGTTTGCTGCTTCAACGCCCTTGGACAGGCCACGGCCGATGATCAGAAGGACGAAAAACCACACGAGTGCCAGCGGGATCATGATGGCTGCAACGGGGCTCCATGAGAAGGTTTCGCCATCAACAGTCTGCAGGAAGTCATTCAGGAAGAAACCCTGCGGGTCATCGCCCCACGACTGGTTCACCGAGTAGATCGTGTACTGAACGCCCCATGCGATCACGGCACCGTAGTACACCATAATCACGAAACAAACCAGAACCTGGAACCAGCCGATGAACTCGCCACCGGCTTTCAAGCGACGCAACGCCCACGGCGGTGAACCACGGAACTTATGGCCGAGCGAGTAGTCGAGCCACAGCATCGGAATACCGACTGCGATCAGTGCGACAAGGTAAGGAATAAGGAAGGCGCCACCACCGTTTGCGTAGGCGACACCGGGGAAACGCCAGATATTTCCCAGACCGATTGCGGAGCCGATCGCGGCAAGGAGGAAACCGGTCTGACCGGTCCAGGTATCCTTGCGGTCCGGCTGCTCGGCCGTAGGTGTTTGAGTTGACATGGGTACTCCCTATAGACAGGATTCCCATTCAATGTAACGGCCACGCGCAAAGTGCCGGCAAAATGTCCACCAGATAGACACCAAGTACGCCGCATTTTTATCCGCACCTGGGTGCGTATTTCATTTTTCGCATTGACGAGGCCCCGAACATGAACCTCGCGTCATCGGAGCGCGGTGGCGTTCAGGTGCCCTTCGATGCGCCGAAATGGCTGTCTTAGACGTCCAGCAGAGAGTGGAAGATCCAGACTGTCGCGATCGAAAGCGGAAGCGAAGCGAGCGTCGTAATCAGAACCGTTCCTTGGGCGATTCCTTCTCCCGTTCGTGCACGCAATGCTGCGATAAACGCGTTCTGAGCGGTGGGGAGGCCTGCCATAACGGTCACGACCATCAGTTCGTAGCTCGACATTCCCAGCAGGTACCCGACGCCACAAGCAACAAGGGGTTGCACAAAGAGCTTCGACATTGAGGCAAGGATTGTTGCTCCACTGAACAGGTGTGCGTGGGAGCCTCGTTGCCCCACAATCGAGGCACCGAATGCCAGAAGAATAATGGGCGGGGCGCCGTCACCAAGCATGGACGTTGACACTTCAAGCAGAATGGGAAGCTCAAACGGCAGAAGCGAGAAGACGAAACCAATCGCAGCGGCAATGACCATCGGGTTCTTGACGACCATCGCGATCACCGACGAAAACTTCGTTTTCTTCCCCGCACCAGCAATATCGGCCATGATGAAGAACATGGGGGTGAAGAAACCGAGCTGGAAGATCAGAATCGGAACGACGTGCGTTGTTTCACCGAATACGTAAACGGCAATCGGAATACCAATGTAGGCAGCGTTGTTCAGTGAGGATGACATTGCGCCCACCACCAGGTCTCCCCCACGGACGCGCATTAATCCACCGCCAATAATGACAAAGGCCAGTGCAGAGCAGGCACCGGCTGCCGCAGCAACGCCAAGATGGGATCCAAAAGCGCTGAGAACATCGGCGTTCGCAATAGCGTGGAAAAGCATTGCGGGTGCGGTAATCCAGTAGGTGATGTCGGACAGAAACTTCACTTTGGCGCCGTCGATCAATCCCACTCGGTGTGCGACCGCTCCGACTCCAATGACAAGCGCGATTGCGCAGATACTGAAAATAACGCTACCCACGTGCCAAAGGGTACGACTTCTCTGCCCTCGTTTGCCTCGACGTCCGCCCCATTTACGAGGGTTGAGGGAATACTCACCTAGGCACCCATTGATCGGTTAAACGTTTAATAGGTTCCTCGTCGCGTGTCCATCAGGCCCGAGTCGGACCTGATGGACACGCCTTACCAGCGCGAAACGACCTCATCAAAGCGGGTCAAAGCCGACGCAATCGCCATATGCATATCGAGGTACTGATACGAGCCCAGTCGCCCACCAAACAGAACCTTGTCCTCCCGCGCTGCAAGCTCGCGGTAGGTAGCCAGAGTCTGCCTGTCGGTCGGCGCTGAAACCGGGTAGTACGGCTCGTCATCAATAGTGGCGAAGCGCGAGAACTCGCGCATAATCACTGTGTTCGTCGCGCCCGTCCGGTCACGTTCAGGGTGCAGGTGAGCAAACTCGTGGATGCGCGTGTATGGAGCGGTTTCATCGGCGTAATTCATCACCGAGCACCCCTGGTAGTCAGCGGTATTGACGACTTCGGTCTCAAAATCCAGGGTTCGCCACTTGAGCTCGCCTGCCTGGTAATTGAAGTAGCGATCAATTGCACCCGTGTACACAACACCGGTTTGACCAACCGTGCGATCTTTGGAGAATTCGTGTGAATCATCGAAGAAATCGGTGCGTGTCTTCACTGTGATGCGTGGATGATCAGCCAGCCGAGCCAGCCATGCTCCGTAGCCGTCGACGGGCAGCCCCTCGTAGGTATCGCAGAAATAGTGGTTGTCGTAGGTAAAACGAACGGGAAGGCGCGAAATGATTGCAGGATCCAAGTCCTTCGGATCCATCTGCCACTGTTTCGCGGTGTATCCCTTAATAAACGCCTCGTAAAGCGGGCGACCGATCAGGCTGATCGCCTTTTCTTCCAGATTCTCAGGAGTTTTAGCACCGAGTTCTGACGCCTGATCTTCCACAAGCGCTCGGGCAGCATCTGGCCCATAGGCTGCATTGAAGAACTGATTAATCGTCCCTAGGTTGATCGGCATCGGGTAAACAACTCCCTGATGGTTTGTGTAGACACGATGCTGATAATCGTTGAACGCCGTAAAACGATTGACGTAGTCCCAGACGCGTTCATTTGACGTGTGAAACAGGTGAGTCCCGTATCGGTGCACTTCAACACCAGTTTCAGGATCAACTGATGACCATGCGTTGCCACCGATGTGCTCACGGCGCTCGATGACAGTCACGTTCATACCGCGAAGTTCGGCTGCCTGACGCGCAAGCGTGAGTCCGAAGAATCCGGAGCCGACAACGACAAGATCCATACAACCGGTCCTTTCACAGGGGCTAGAGCACGTGTGTCAACCGTGCACGCCCACAATGCAGATTGCCCCCAGTTTAGTGGCAAGAACGCAGTCTTCCGATCAATAGCACGTTGTCAGAGCACAAAGAGCGACCAGAACGGGCAAGCCTGGTCAGTTAAAGCCAATGAGCGCTCGGACAACCCCATAGCCTTTTCGCAGAACCCATTCATTCTTCATACGAATCACTCGCCCCAGAAGATCGGATTCAACACGTTTGGCCGCGACGGGATTTACTTCTTCGAGGTCCTTCCACAGCTGGTCTTTCATCGCCAAGTGCTCGTCAGTTCCCGACAGAACAGCCATGATTGTGCAGACCACGCAGTTAATGCGCAGGTAGTGGATCATGTAGTTATAGAGGTTGGCCGGAACCGTGTCCGGGTCCGGAATAGCCTTCACCATCTCACGATTAACCCGCATCAGCTGATCCAAGCGCGAAATCATCACGGGCTCGTTGACCGACTGGTCGTCGCGACCAATGAAGTAGCGGTACAGGTCGACGTCAAGGTAGCGGATCGTGCGAATCAGCGGGAACGGTGTGTGGGAGTAAATGAAGTCAACGTAAAACGTGTGCTCGGGCATGACCAGACCGGACTGACGGACAAGTTCGGTGCGCATGGTCAACGAGTGCATCATCAGGTACTGCGTGTAACGGCACTTGCGAACCTCTTCCCAGCCGATTGTGCGCCCCTGTGGCAGGACGTTGCGGTAGCGGACAACCAGCTTGTGCGCCTTACCCTGCTTTTCGTAGACGTAGTTAGTGACCAGAAGATCCAGTTCACGCCCGTTCGCACGTTCTTCACGAAGAACGTCAAGCACCTTGTTCATTGCCACGCGATCAACCCAGTCGTCAGAATCGACGACGCGAACGTGTGTGCCCGTGGCAGCTTTCAAACCGGCATTGACTGCGCCACCATGGCCTTTATTTTCCTGGTGGATAGCCCGCACGCAGGTCGGATATTGTGAAGCCCACTGATCAGCAAGCGCACCCGTGTTGTCTTTTGAGCCGTCGTTGACGATCAACACTTCCACTTCATCGTTGTAGTCAACGAGCGTCGCGAGTGCCCGATCCAGATAGTCCTGCGAGTTGTATGAGGGAACGATGACAGACAGCAAGGGCTGGGCGGACATAAGCTTTCCTTGATCGGCGTCAGGCGGGTATGCATTAAGCATAGTCGTTGAAGCGTTACGCATATCGCGCCCCTATCAGACGCAGGTGTCTGGGAATAGACGCGTGGCCTCGTATGCATACATCACCATTGCTGAGTGTTAACAGTTGAGACTTTTTCTCAAACCGGTGACGCACACCCACAAACGTGCCACCATCGAAGCATGAAGATCGCAATTATCGGTTCCGGCGGCGTAGGCGGCTACCACGCAGGTGCTCTCATGGATGCGGGCGCCGAGGTCCATATCGTCACCACTTCCCGTCACGTCGCAGCAATCAGCGACAGGGGCTTGATCGTTCACACCGAATCCGGTTCGCGTACCTATCACCCCGCTTCGGTGACCACCGACGGCACGGGCGTGGGCGTCTGCGACCTGGTGATGATCACCGTCAAGCTCACTCACTTCGAAGAATCGCTGGAAAACTGCCAGCAGATGATCGGCCCGGACACGCTGGTCCTGACCTTCCAGAACGGTGTCGTTGCGCCCGACATGGTGGCGAAACGCTTCGGAGTGGAGCACGCACTCCCCTGCGTCACCTTCATCGTTGCCTTCATCGACGGCCCGGGCGAGGTCCGTCAGATCGGTGGCCGGCCAAAGATGCTCATCGGTAGTGCACCGATTGGCTTGGACGGAACGTACCCAATCCTCGAAGAATTCAAGGACGCACTGCTTGCCAACGGCGTTGATGCGCACATATCCCCCACGATCGCACACGACCTCTGGTACAAGTACGCGGTCATCTGCACCATGGGTGGCGTGAACGTTCTGGCGAACGCGACCGTCGGCGACATTCGTTCCTTCGACGAAACCCACGCTCTCTGGGCGAAGTCCGTGAAAGAGGTCCAGTCGGTCGCGCGCGCCAACGGCGTTCATTTGACCGACGAGGACTGCGAGAAGATCGTCGGCGAGCTGGATAACTACCCGGAAGCCTCGACGTCGTCGATGCAACGCGACCTGATTGCAGGAAAGCTGTCGGAACTGGAGTACCTGAACGGCGCTCTTGTGGCGAAGGCTGACGCTGCCGGAATTGATGTTCCGTTACAGCGCCTGATTGTGACCATCGCGCGCTTGCACGCCAAGCGTGGTCGCGTTGGTCTAGCTTCCTAGCCCTCCTGCACTCTTACTTCACACGGTCGTTCGGGCATCGTGCCTGAGCGACCGGATATCCTAAGGATCATGACTTCTGCTTCCTCTTCAGCCCAGTTAATCTTCCTTGACCTTGACGGAACCCTGATCGGCAAAGACCAGACGGTCCCCGAATCCGCCCGTCAAGCGTGCGAGCAAGCCGTCGAAGGCGGCCACACCCTGTTCATGTGCACGGGTCGTTCGATCCCGGAAATCTACCCCTACCTGTGGGATTTCGGTTTTTCAGGGTGCGTTGCGGGAGCGGGAAGCTACGTGCGCGTCGGCCAGGAAGTCCTGCTGGACGAACGCGTTGACCCCGCGCTGATCGAACCGATCACCGATGTGTGGCGTCAGCTTGACGGAATGTGGATCTGGCAGGGGTCGGACGCCATGCACCCCTCCGAGGGATTCATGGAGATGTTCCTTGAAACCGCCGGAATGAAGCCCCAGGATTGGGCTCCCTACGCCGAGTCCATCGCCCCCTATCTTGGCGAGGGTCTTCCGAAGTCATCAGCGAAGTGCACGGCGTACATCCCAGCAGGTAACACGACCTACCAGCAGGTTCGCTCCCTTATCCCCGACTCGATGGATGTCACCCCCGGCTCCGTTCCCGCAGGTAACACTCTGGTTTTTGAGGTGACTCCGAAGGGAATCTCGAAGGGCACTGGCATTCAGCTGGCTGCTCGCCATCTTGGTTTCGACATCGCCAACACCATCGCCATCGGCGATTCCATGAACGACCTTGAAGCACTGAAGGTGGCTGGAAGGTCAGTCGCGATGGGCGGAGCCGACCCCGAAATCGTCGCAGCCGCAACGTTCGAAACCGCCACCTTGGAAGAAGACGGTTTGGCCCGTGCCTTCGAAAAGTTGATGCTGATCTAGTAGTCGCGGCCTCGTTCTTTCTGCGTTTCACCCAAGGGACGAAGCCGCGCTCACCACGTGAGCACTTTCCCCACTTAATGCGCGATGAACAGGGCACATTCACCCAAAGCGCGCTAAACTAAACTAAATGTGACATAGACCCTATTTGCGGTGTTTTGAGGAGGCCCACATGAGTCAGGCAGCAGACATCCTTTCAGCCCTCGGTGGCTGGGACAACATTGAGACGATCGAAGCGTGCATCACTCGTATCCGCGCAGAGGTCAAGGACGAAGACAAGATCAACGAAAAAGCCCTCTCTGACGCGGGCGCATTCGGTGTTGTCACCGTCGCAAACTCGGTGCAAGTCGTCATGGGCCCCGAAACCGAAACCATCGTCGAGGAAATCGAAAAGCTCAAGTGACCCACGCGATTATCGAAGCTGGCATCATCGCAACAATGATCGCGGTTCACTGGGCACAGTTCGTTCCTTCTTTGGCGCAAACCCGCACCACGCGGTGACCGCGCGCCTCATTCGTTGATGAACACGCATCTACTTCCATGACGTTCACGATCTACGCACCACTTTCCGGCACGGTCGAAGCTCTTTCCGCCGTGCCGGATCCTGTGTTTTCTCAAGAGATTATTGGGCCCGGTTTCGCGATTGTGCCCGAAGGCGAAGGTGCGGGTGCAACCATTGATGTTGCTGACGTGGGTGCGAGCACGGGCGATGCTGGCGCGAGTGCTGACTCGCTCTCTATCGCGAACGCTCCAATTTCGGGGACAGTTCATTCGCTTCACCCGCACGCTTTTGCGATCAAGCATCGGTCGGACACAGGAATCTTGGTTCACCTTGGTATCGATACAGTGAACTTGAAGGGTGAAGGGTTCACCGTCCACGCTTCTCAGGGCGACGCGGTAAAAGCCGGCTCACCTTTAATCACGTGGGACCGTAGCATTGCGCGCCATGCTGGCCTTGCCGTGATTGTTCCCGTCATCGCTCTGCGCCCCGATGTGTCCATGAAATTGCTGGTCAAGCCGGGTACTTTCGTTCGAGCTGGCGTTGCAATCGCCACGTGCTGGGAGCTCTAGCACTTTTCCGGTGGCACCACCTACACCCCACGCGACACAACCAAGCCCTCAGACACTGATCCATCGCGTCAGGTGCAGTCCGTGCACACAAAACACCCCAATCACCGCACCAACTACACCCCACGCGACACAACTAGGCATTTACAGGCCAAACCGTCGCGTCAAGTGCAGCCGGGAGCACAAAACCCGCCTCCTCACCGCACCAACTACACCCCACGCGACGAGACCACACATTTCAAGGCAAAAGTGCCGCGTCAGGTGCAGCCGGGGGCACAAAACCCGCCTCCTCACCGCACCAACTACACCCCACGCGACGAGACCACACATTTCAGGGCAAAAGTGTCGCGTCAGATGCAGCCGGGAACACAAAACCCGCCTCCTCACCGCACCAACTACACCCCACGCGACACTCTCACGCGTTTACAGGCCAAACCGTCGCGTCAGGTGCAGCCCGGAGCAAAAGCCCCAGCCAGTCCCCTACTTTCGAGCGCGCACCGATGCCGTCAGAACGGTGAACAGGGAGTTCAAGCGCTCATTGGTCGGAAGGTCGTCAATGTAGACCTCAACACCGTCAGAATCGCAGAGCGGAACACGCCAATTCGGATATTCCTTGTCGGTGCCCGGAAGGTTCTGAGGGCGCCGATCACCCACCGCATCCACCAGCGATGCCACAACCAACTGAGACGGGGTCTGCGCAACATACGCGTGCAGGGCTTCAACGATCTCACGCTCTGACGGGGATGCGGATTCAAGCAACCCGTATTCACGCAGTCGAGCTAGAACCTGTTCAAGTTCAAGACGGTCAGCGGCTCGCACGGATTCGACGTCCTCGACCAGCAGGCCAAGCTCGTCGCGCAAAGTGGTCTGCACACCAGCCAAGTATCCGGCGGTCGGTGGCAGGTCGTGCGTGTTTACTGCGGCAAGGCACGCGGTGCGGTACGAGCCGGGGTGAAGTGGCCACCCGCCACCGTCCTTCTCGAACCAGAGGATCGAGGTCCCTAGGATGCCTCGCGAGCTCAGGTAGTCGCGGACCCACGGTTCAACGGTTCCGAGGTCTTCACCAATAACAACTGCTCCGGCGCGTTGCGCTTCTAGGAGCACGGTTCCGACCATGGCCTCGTGATCGTAGTACACGTAGGTGCCGTTTCCGGCACCCATGCCCGCTGGGATCCACCAAAGGCGGAAGAGGCCGAGGATGTGGTCGATGCGGATGGCTCCCGCGTTGGCGAGGGCTGCGCGGACCATGTCGCGGATCGGCTTGTAGCCGGCCTGTGCCAGGGCGCGCGGCGACCATGGCGGTTCCGACCAGTCCTGTCCCTGCTGGGAGTACATGTCCGGCGGAGCACCAACAGTCATACCTTGGGCGAACACCTGGCGGTTGGACCAGGTTTCGGATCCGTGTGAGTGAACACCGACGGCAAGGTCAGCCATGATGCCGATGTCCATACCGACGTCGGTTGCGACACGTTGCGCGTCTTGCATCTGTTGGGAAACAATCCACTGGCACCATTCCCAGAATTCGATGCGGTCTGCCAGTTCAAGGCGGGCACGGTCAGCGGACGGTGATGTTGAGGATACGATCTCGTCGGGCAGGATGGGGGATTCGTTTGCTTCTGCTAGGGCGCTCCAGAGTGCGAAGTTTGCCAGATCGCGTCCACCTTCTTCGACGAAGTGGGTGAATTGCGAGGTCCGGTGGTACGAGCGCGGAATCTGGTAG
Source organism: Pauljensenia sp. UMB9872 (assembly GCF_030212665.1). Classification (NCBI taxonomy): domain Bacteria; kingdom Bacillati; phylum Actinomycetota; class Actinomycetes; order Actinomycetales; family Actinomycetaceae; genus Pauljensenia; species Pauljensenia sp. UMB9872. The sequence goes on from NZ_JASOER010000006.1 coordinate 79,121, forward strand.
ACCAGTTCGAGAGCTTTACGCTTGGCTTCCCACGTGCGATCTCGGTCGACCAGCGCATCCGCGGTATCGGTAGCGTTCGCGGCTAGGCGGAGTTCTTCGATGGATCGACGAACGTCAGGTGATGCGTCGGCGAATTCGTCGATTGCTTCTGGGCGGATGTAGATGGGATTTAGCCAACGGCGCGAGACCGGCAGGTACGGTGAGTTTTCCATCGGCGTGATCGGGCTAGACGCGTGGATGGGGTTGATGAGCAGGAAGTCTGCTCCCCTGTCGGCGCATACTGATGCGAGATCGGCGAGGTCTTCAGCGTCACCCAGTCCCCACGAGCGTGCCGAACGCGTTGAGTACAGCTGTGCAGATACGCCCCAGCGTCGCTTGGAGTCAGAGAGCGGGCCGTTGTCAATATGATTGGGTGCAACAAGCAAAGTTGCGGAGTGAATTTCTCCGCCTTCAAGCGTTGCAACGATCCGGTGCCAGCCCGGTGCCAGGTGGTCGGGTGTTTCGAAAGTTGCGCGACCGATCAGCGCGTCACCGATTTGGCGCGGGGCGATGTAGCGGTCGAGTTGCGTGCAGTCACCGGATGTTCCGTCTTCGCTGATCCAGGTGACGTGCACCCAGTTGCCGTGGGGGACGTGGACGGGGAAATCACGGTGTTGTCCTTGGCGTGCCACGATCGTTGGTGGCAGTGTGGCAAGCCAGAATCGGTCTTCTGTTTCCGTCAGCGCGTGGTGGATGTCTCCGACCGTTGAGTCGGCGTCAACGTTGACGCCGAGTGCTTTGAGGACAGCGAGCAGAGAGTCAGCTGAAACGAATTTTTGTCGTCCGTACCAGTCCCAGAAGAAGGTTGCGACACCATTTTTGTCGGCGAGGGCTCGTAGCGTGTCAATATCGGACGCTGCTGGCGCACTCCAGTCCACGTGTGACTCCTTTGGTTGCGGGCGTACAGTCAAGTCTATGCGTCAGTCTTGCCCTTGGGAACCGCTGGACGGCAAAGTGGACGCGACTCTGGTTACACTTCGTTGGCAGTATCCCACTTGACGACGGTTGCCATTTTTTCGGCAATGTCATCAGATTCAGTGCCTGCGATGATTTGGACGATGTTACCGGATCGGACGACTGCCAGGACGAACGGCATGCGGAGTGCGTCTTCGTTAACGTTTGCTTGGTTTCCTACTTCGACTCGGATACGGAGGGAGCATGGCTCAATGTCGACGATGTTGGATGTGCCGCCGAGGGCGTCAACCAACGCGAGAGCCGATTCCATCTCGTTCCTTTCTTCCAAGGCATAGTCCCGTTGCGATCCGCATCACATGGTAGCCCTTTAAGGGTATGATCGCAATCACTAAACACGATCGGGCTAGTATTTTTGACTGTTTTCACGGCTTTTCTGCGGCGTCTGGTGTTGACAGTCAGCAGGTTTCTGCGCCGAAGGTGAGTGGATTGTGCGGTGGCGTGCGCGAAGTTTCAGGTGAAAATAGATACATGACTCGTCCCATTGATGTTCCGCTGATTTCTACTGAGCCTGTTGCTTCTGTATTAAGGATTTTGGCCTTGGAGGAGTCTGGTCACGATCGTTTTGTCGGTCATTCGTTGCCTCAGGTGAGGCGTGTTTATGGTGGCCAGGTTGTGGCGCAGGCGTTGGTGGCTGCCGCTGCGACGATGACTGAGGGGCGTCTCCCTCATTCGTTCCACACGTATTTCATGCGTGGTGGCGACCCGTCGATACCGTTTGAACTTGAGGTTCAGCGTCTTCGCGATGGGCGTTCGTTTTCTTCGCGTCGGGTTGTGTGTCGCCAGGGTGAGAAAGAGATTCTGGCATTGCAGGCGTCGTACGAGGGGAACGAGGCCGGCTTGTCTTTCACGTCTGACTCCCCTGCCGTGACGCCGCCGGAAGAGCTTTCGAGTGCTTTGGAGATTTTTCGGGCGATGGATCATCCGGTTGGGCGTTTTTTAGGGAAAACAACGGCATTTGATGTGCGCCATGTTCAGCAGTCGCTGTATACGCAGTCGGATGAGTCGTTGGCCAGTCGTCAGCAGTTGTGGATGAAGCCTCGTGCCGAGGTGCCTGCTGGGGCAAGCCAGCATGTTCATCGCGCTTTGTTGGCGTATGTGATTGATCAGGTGATGTTGGAGCCTGCGATGCGTGCGTTGGGGTTGTCCTGGATGACTCCTGGTATGTCAGCTGCGTCGTTGGATCATGCGATGTGGTTCCACCGCGATGTGGATATTAATGAGTGGTTGTTGTTCGATGGCGCGTGTTCGAATGTAAATTCGTCGCGTACGTTGGTTCGCTATCAGGTGTTTACGCGCAATGGGACGCTGGTTGCTGAGGCTGAACAGCAGGGTATGTTGCGCGTTCCCGGGAATGGGCAGGCTGGTTCTGGGCGCTGGGGTTTCGGTGTGGATCCGAAGACCGGTCAGATGCGTGCTGGTATGGCGTAGTTGTGTTGGCGTAGGTGCGGGACGGTTTGGAGTTGTGGAACGCAAACACCCTCAGTTGTCGCAGATATAGGTAGCGCGGAGTCACCACTGGTAACTCTGCACTACTTATTGGGGATCGAGTGAGGCTCAGTCTTCGTAGCGATGCTTGCCTTAGAGGGCGAGTATTCCTGCGCCTGCAAGGGCGTCGAAGGCGCCTGCTGGAGCAAGAACGTTGAAGTCAGAGCCACCGCTCTTTGCCAGCTTCGGTTTTTCTACAGGCACCTGAACTTCTGGGAGTTTAAGTGTCATCGGGTCAGACGGTCGAGCTGCGCTGCGAAAAAGCCGAGGCAGTTATTTTAAAATCTCATTCGCCCAGCACACCTCCGCGCTCTCGCTTTTGAGCCGTTTGATTTCCTCATGCTCTTCACACCTCAGCCCCTACCGTTCGCCCATAGCAACCAAATGCTGTTCATCCCAGCGGTGCAGCCACTCGTTTACGCCCCAGCTTCGGCGCGATCTCACAGACCGTCTGCCACTAAGAACACAAACCATCGCCAACTAAGCAACCCACGAGCATACGCACCGCCCAATCCTTAAACTCCTGAAAATACCTCTTAGCATGCCCCAAACCTCTCAAAACAGATAGAAACAAAACCCAAGACGGTTCAGTTCGTGCGGACGTCCCATCATCCACAAACGGCCTCGCGCAACATGGCGCGGGGCCTTATTTCATGCACAAAACACGCCACAAGCCCCACAATCACGCGGAAAACCAAGTTCAGCCAAACGCCAAACGAGAACAAAACCAGTAAACAAACACTTTAAATATATAAAAGTTACAAATTCTCACTTTAAACTTACAAAATTATAAGTTTAAAGTTATAAAATAGATTCATGGCTTGGAACCTAGAGACCCTCACCCAAACGGTTGATTATCTTCGCACATTTGGTAGCGACACGACACTCATCGAATGCAAGCGCGCCGCAGGCGGAACGCCAAAGCTGGGCTCAACGTTGTGCGCCTTTGCGAATATGCCAGAAGGGGGAACTATCCTGCTCGGTGTAGACGAACATGCCGGCTTCGAGATCGCCGGCGTTAGCAATCCAGCGAAACTTGAAAAGGCAATCGCGTCCCAAAATCACAACAGTGTTAACCCGGCTCCCGCGTTAGAGTTTGAGCGCATTCAATTGGCAGATCGAATGGTTCTTGCAGTCACCGTCAAGCCACTACTGGCTTCACAAAAACCTGCTACTCACAACGGCGTTGCATATTTGCGACAGGCTGATGGCGACTATCAGATGAACAGTAACGATCTGCGCATGATTCAGATTGCCGCTCTCACAGACACCGAGCGCGAGCAGTTTGATATGCAAATCATTCCTGGAACCAGCATCGAAGAACTTGATCCGCAGCTGGTGAATACCTTTCTCGCGAACGTTCGTAAACGAAGCAGTCGCCTACAAAAAATGGAAGATGACAGGCGCCTTCTGCAGCTGATTAACGTACTGGACCGCGAGGGAAACCTACGCCTGGCTGGCCTGTATGCGCTTGGCATTTTTCCACAAGGAACCCACCCCTCGTTGGGGGCAACTGCAGCCGTGCGACTTTCCAGAACAAGTTCTGGGCAGAGAACGCAAAGCCTTATTGACTTCGAGGGGCCTCTACCTGATCTTGTAAGCAGGGCTTTGGAATGGATTACGCTAAACACGCGCACGACCCAGAGATACAAGGTTGATGGGCAGATGGAGGACATGCCCGAGTTTCCACCCGCCGCCGTTCGTGAAATCGTGGCAAATGCTTTTGTTCACCGTGACCTGGGGCCTTCCTTGGACGCGGGAAAGAGAGTGGAAATCCGGGTTACAGATTTAGCTCTGATTATTGAGAATCCAGGCGGGTTAAGAGGCCTTTCGGTAGGACAACTTAGCAGCCTAGAGCTAGCAAAGGCCGCTGTAAATCAGCGTTTATACGAGATCGCTAAGAACCTTCACACAGCCGATGGTAGCCGCGTGATTGAGGGCGAGGGAGGCGGTATCCGCGAAGTACTTGCCGCCATGCAAGACGCTCGCCTGCGCCCTCCGCAGTTCATCGACACTGGCACGAAGTTCAAGGTGATTCTTTTCAGGGAGAGTCGCTTCACACCTGAGGACGAAGCCTGGCTGGAGTCTCTAGGGGTGAAGTTAGAACCCCCGCAAGAAGACCTGTTAGTAGCTTTGAAACGTGGCGAGACATATTCGGTATCGCGGTTGCAAAAGCTCTACGACACCCGCTCTGCCACCTATATTGAGCAGCTGGTAGAACGACTCGTAGAGCAAGGCGTTGTGCGCCACGAAGGACACGAATTAATACTTGCATCGAGATCAACAAAGAACAAAAGTGCGTATCCGCCTGCTTCCAAAAATGCCCCTAAACCACAGGTCAGCTCAAACCCACTTGATGGACTTAGCGTTAACTCCACGGATATTTTTGACCTTCTAAAACGGGGAGGAAACGCGACTGTTAAAGAGATCGCAAACGACGCGGAGCTTGAGATTCACCAAGTTCGATACGCTTTGCAACCACTTCTTGAAAGGAGCCTCGTTGTGATGCAAGGTGGCCAGGGAGTGCGCAGAACTACCTACCACGTAAACCCGGATGTCACTGGTTGAGCAGACGGACGTAAGACAGGAAAAAGTGACACTCAAAATACACAAAACTTGTAAACTCTGAACCTAAACCCACAATCCACGGGGTGCAAACTTAGAGTTTTATAAGTTTAAACTTACAAATTTGTAAGTTTAGTGTAAGTTTGTTTCTCACTTTCAAGCCTGTCTTGTAAATTTGCGAGGATGCACCTGCCTTGCTCTGCTTCCAAATTATTGTCCGTGGTCCCGACTAATATTGCGTTAGACACTTAGGGAGGCAATGTGGCTACCGCACTTTCACTCGACGAGATCCGCAGGCGCTGCACGAAGGTTGTTGCAGACTGGGTGGAGGAGCCCGGCGATGAGCGCCAGCAGGCGCAGTCGTTCATCAAAGACTTGCTTGGAGCGTTCGGGATCACGCAAACCAAGGCGGCTTTGTATGAAAAACGCGCTAAGCGCACCTCCACCGGTAGGCGAGGATTCATCGACGCCCTGATACCCGGCCTAGCTTTGATTGAGATGAAAACTGCGGGGCGTGATCTTGAAGCTGCGGAGGCGCAAGCCCTGGATTATATGGAAGACCTAGCCGAGGTTGAACGTCCTAGTCGCGTTATTACTTCCGATTTCAAAACGATCCGAATTCTTGATATCGAAGCCGAGGACGGGGCTGACACCGTCCAATTTCCGCTGGAAGAGCTTCCCTTACATGCGGAAGATCTGGCTTTCCTAGCTGGTTTTCAAACCCGCGCTTTTGGCTCGCGAGAACAAGAAAAAGCATCCATTCGTGCCGCGCAGATCATGGGGCGCCTGTATTCAGAACTAGAGAAAACCGGATACTCCGAGCACGAATCCTCCGTATTCCTAGTCCGCTTACTGTTTGCCCTATACGGTGACGATTCAGGCATGTGGGAGCGCGACCTGTTTTATGAGTTCTTAGAGAAGCGAACGCGCGAGGATGGCACAGACCTTGGGGCACAGCTGGTGATGCTGTTCCAGATTATGAATCAGCCGGAGGCCCTCAGGCCTGCGAACATGGATTCGCTACTTTCTCGCTTCCCGTACGTAAATGGCGGAATTTTTGGCGAATCCACATCCATTCCCTACTTTGATTCAACAATGCGCGAGCTTTTGATTGAAGCCTGCATGTTCAACTGGTCAGAAATCAGCCCCGCAATTTTCGACTCACTATTCCAGTCCGTAAAGAGTTCGAAAGCCAGGCGGCAGCTGGGTGAGCATTACACGACTGAGATCAACATTCTTAAAACCATTGAGCCTCTATTCCTTGACGAACTTCGCACAGAGTTCAAAACCTACTATCACGACGTAAAGCGGCTCGAAAAACTGCGCGACAGAATCGGGCAACTCCAGGTCATGGACCCGGCTTGCGGTTGCGGAAACTTCCTGGTGGTTGCATACCGTGAGCTGCGCCAGTTAGATTTGAAAATTCTTAAACGCCTGGAAGAGCTAGACCCAAGTGCGGGTGGAACCCTCTTTTTTGAGCGCGAGAACCTAAACGTCAAACTGGAAAATTTTGCGGGTATAGAAATTGAGGAATGGCCTGCCCGCATTGCGCAAACAGCTTTGTACCTGGTGGATCACCAAGCAAACCAGAAACTCGCAATGTCGCTGGGCGCTCCCCCAAAAACACTGCCACTGGACAAAGTTGAATGCATCCACGTGGGCAACGCGCTACGCACCAACTGGGAGCAAGTTTTCCCACCTTCAGACCGCGTGCGCATTGTTGGAAACCCGCCATTTATTGGCCAGTACCTGCAAGGTGTAGACCAAACCGAAGACATGCAACTCGTGTGGGGTGACCTGTACGACGGCTACCTCGACTACGTTACCGGCTGGTACAAAAAGGCGGCAGACTACTTCCGGTTTGTTAACAACGGCCAGTTCGCTTTTGTGTCCACCAACTCGATCACGCAAGGCCAACCCGTGCCATCCCTATTTGGCCCGCTGTTTAGCAACGGCTGGCGCATAAAGTTCGCGCACCAAACTTTCTCTTGGACATCCGAAGCTGCCGACGCCGCAGCTGTTCACTGCGTAATCATTGGCATGGAGAAGAAACGTCGCGCAAGCGCAACCCTCTACACCTACGCCGACATTAAAGGCGAACCCACCGCAGTTCCAGCCAAGAACATTAATGCCTACTTGGTGGACGCCCCCAATCTATTTGTGAAGAAGCGTTCGACCCCTTTGTCAGAGTGGGTACCTAAGGTGACCAAAGGATCACAACCAACCGACGGCGGAAATCTGGTTGTAGAAGTTGACGAGTACCCCGAAGTGAAGGCAGACTCTATTGCCTCCAAATATCTGCATAGATATGTGGGGGCACGCGAGCTACTCCATGGTGCAGACCGTTGGTGCCTCTGGCTCGAAGACGCTACCCCAGCAGATATTCAACGCTCAGGTATTTTACGTGACAGGTTGGACGCTGTTCGAGAGTTCCGTCTCGGTAGCAAAAAACAGGTGACAAAAAATCTAGCAGATAGCCCACATCTATTCGCCGAACGCAGACGATTCACGCAACCTTACCTGTGCATCCCTTCCGTTGTTTCTGAAACCCGAAACTTCTTTACTGCGGCGCGACTAGACGCGGAAACCATCTCATCGAATCTGGTCTTTAACGCTGAAGACCCCGACGGCTACCTGTTCGGAATAGTTTCTTCATCAATGTTCATCACCTGGCAGAAAGCAATCGGGGGCAGGCTCAAGTCCGACCTTCGTTTCTCAAACACCGTGGTGTGGAATAACTTCCCGTTACCGGAAGTCTCTGAAAAGCTCCGCGCCGAAATCATCGCTGGTGGCCAAGCCGTCCTCGGCGCCCGCAACCTCCACCTTGAACGTTGCCTAGCAGACCACTACAACCCACTCGCAATGAGCCCGCAGCTCCTCGCCGCACACCGACAGCTAGACAAAGCAGTAGACCGGGCCTTCCGTCAAAAACCATTCAACTCAAACGAAGAGCGCCTCGAAACCCTCCTCAAGTCCTACCTCAAACTGACAGAAAAGGACGCACTCATCAAAACCAAACGCCGCCGCTAGCCCCAGGCACCCGGACAGCTTCGGGCCAATTAATTCATGTAAGGAGGGCGACTGTCTTGTATGGCAACGATGATGACTACACCTACCATTTTAAATACCAGGTAAGTAAGGAAGAGCCCCTCAAACCGAGATGTTCTACAACACCACCTTCACATCCACTGAGCACCTGGTCAACCAGATCAAGGCATACATCCACTGGTACAACAACAAACGCATCCAGGAACGACTCGAGGGCATGACCCCGAACGAATATCGGAATCATGCCCTCGCACCCTAAAGGACTACCATTTAACTAGTCCAACATTCAGGGGACACTTCGCCTTTCCTATTCAACTCGGCGTTTTCTAGCTCCAACGAAGCCAATGCCTAGCAAAGCGATACCTGCTCCCACGGGTAATAGGGTGATGTCTGCGCCGGTATTCGCAAGCTTTTTTGCCTTTGACTGTTGACCATCGCGCTTGTTCTTTGGACTATTGCTTCCCCCACTGGACGGATCCATAGCATCAGAAAGCATTCTCATAGCCTGCAGCTCAGCGCGTAGCTTAGCTAACTTGCGCTCTAGTTCTTCGCTAGATTTGTTGGCTTTGTCAAGTTCTGATGTGGCAGATTCAAAAGCAGCTTTGGCGATTACTTCAGCATTTCTCAACTCAGATAGGTTCTGCTGCGCTTCCATTAATGCCTTGTTCTTAGCTCCCCAAGCGTCCTGGGCTTTGGCCAAGTTCAGGTTCGCTTCCTGAAGCGCTTTGTTGGCAGAGGCAACGGGCGCATTCCTGTCCATGGCATCCTTCAAATCAGAATTCGCCTTGGAAAGCGCTTGTTCTGTAGCTAGCTTTTTCTCCTTGGCTTTTTCCTCAGTTGCCTGCTCTTGTTTAAGCTGATTATCTTTCAATTCAGCATTTTTCTCAGCCTTCTGCTTGTCGTCCATCGCCGACTTCAGATTATTTTGGGCTTCAGCTAGTAGCTTATCGGATTGCTGCTTATCCTTCTCAGCTTCTTTTTCGTCTTGTACTGCTTTTTCTAGCTTCTTTGCAACTGCCTCTAGCTCATCCGCAGCATGTTTTTTATCCTCATAATTTCTTATGGCATCATCAGCTGCTTGTTTAGCTTGTTTTTTTTGTTTTTCGGCTTCATCTGCTTTTGCGAAGAGACCCTCGGCAGTGCCCGTTTCCGTCTTAAGCTTTTGATCAAGTTCTTTGACGTCAGCGTCTAGAGTTCCTATTTCAGTTTGATTTTTCAGAATTTCCTGAGTTAGGGCAGAAAATCTTTCTGTAAAATCCTTAACCTGACCTTTTAGGACTTCAGCTTCACTTTCGGCTGACTTCTTATTCTTTTCTGCTAGCTGTTTTTTATTCTCAGCATCCTTAATTTTCTTCTGTGTCTCAGGGGTAGATTGATTCTCGTCTTCGGCTATCGCTTTTTCAAGGTCTCCTTGTGCCCGCTTGATATCTTCGTCAAAAGTCCCAATTTCTTTTTGTTTCTGCTCTAGAGCAGTCTGGGCCGCCTCTTTCTTACCTTTAAACTCGTTAAGTTGCTGAAGGTTCTGTTTGTTCTCTTCCTTAAGCTCCTCAGAGCGAGTCCGTTTTTCTTCCAACTGCTTGGTCAGGGCTTCGACTGCGGACCTAGCGGATACTGCCTCTTCTACGAGCTTGTTATACTCGTTGGTCTTTTCAGTAAGTAATTCTTGCTTCTCTTTTTTGGTTTTATCAGCTTCTGCTAGTTGACTTCTCGATTGTTGCAATTCACTAGCAACATCCGGGTGCTCTTTCTGTAACTGCTTAGTGGTTTCCTTGAGCGTTTTTAGTCTCTCTTCAAGCTGACTAGACCGGGTTTTAGCGTACTCAACTTTTTTGGTAGCTAAGTCAAATGCTTTTCCAAGCTCAACAACTTTTTCGTCGGCTAGATTCTTCTCTTGCTGAGCTTTTTCTAGATTCTGTTTCGCCAAAACCTCGGCCGCAGCGGCATCCTCAGCCTCTTTTGCAGCTAGTTTCTGAGCCTCTTGTAGCTTCTTAATCTCGTCGGCAGCAGCACCCGAGTCCTTGATAGCTTTGTCCAACTTCTCTTTTGCAGCTTGAACGGCTTTTTCAGCATCTTCTTTTTTCTGCAACAAAACTTCAGTTTGCGTTTGCAAATCTTTAACTTCGGCATGTTTGGCTTCTACTGCAGAAACAGCCTTGTCATATGTTTTCTTTGCCTCATTTAATAAGGCAGTCTTTTCATCAAGATTTTTCTTAGCCTGAGCAACTTCGTTGGTAGCGTCTTTAATAGCGGCTTCCAGCTGCTCACGGGTTAATGAAGTTTTAGTATCGCTCGAAGGAATTGGGGTGGAATCCGGTGCTGGCTTATTGGCAGCGAAAGCATTCGGGGGGGTGGCAATCGTCAAACCGATACCCAGCGATAGTGCAGCAGCTAGGCACTTGGATTTTTTAGTATTCAACATGGTCTTCTCTCTTTTCTTTGCACGAGATGATCACAACGGCAATTAATCTACCTAGTTCCCTGCGTCGCGGTCAATACTTCCCAGTTTTTACCTATATATCTCGCAGGCATCTCCCAGACCCCCTCCAGTGGAAGGCCAGAAACCTTATCTGACATGACACGGTGACCTGGCTTGCGCCTAGTGGTGATGCATCGACGCCGTTTCATAAAGCCTTTCACCCCCATGAATTTCATGATGCGTGCAACCTTCTTGTGATTGCTCGGGCCGAAGTCCGTATCGTCGTTGAGGCTTGCAGCGATGCGTGTATTCGACTGGAGTTCCTTGTCCATCATCGCTGTTAAGTCCTCGATCGTCACGAGCGTTGTTGCTTGATCGACTTTAAGCTCTCCGGCATTCATGGCATTGTTGAGCGCGCTTTGATATGAAAGAGTTCGTCAGTGAGAGTCGTTGCGCCGGTGAGTAGACACGTGATCTGCTCGATTCGGTCTTCACGCAAGATGTGCCCTTCGCAGTGGTTGAGTTCACCTTTAATTCGACGGCTCACTGCACGCACTCGGCAAGCCTCCCTGTGTTCAATTCACGGGTGTCTTCAAAAACGACCCGAGAGAATCTGGCAACGAATACTCTTGAGGTGTATCTGTAGGTGTTGGTGGCAAGGCGGTGGCATGTGGCAGCTCCAAGGACTGTGCAGCTGTTCTTGATGGACGGGTCCCCGAGTGGGCGGATCAAGTGTTCATTGGACAACTGGGTCGGCAAGGTCTACCTCATCCCGCGCACCGAGATCACACGATCAAAGGATCGCCCCGAGCTAGCGCAAACCGGTATCTACCTCCTGTTTGGCACTGACGCTGAGACCGGCGAGGAGTTGCTCTACGTAGGCCAGGCCCGCGAGCGTAAGAACGGCAACGGCGTGCTGGCTAGGGTTGCAGAACACCTCAGCGAGGAGAAGCTCGACTACTTCACCCACGCGATCCTGATTATCGACTCGGACAACTCGTTCGGCCCCACCGAGATCTCCTATCTTGAGAATGCGTTCTACCAGCAGGCGTTGCTAGCTGACCGTGTCAGGGCGGTCAATGGCAATGACCCCTCTCCCGGGAATGTGACCGAGGAGAAGAAGGCTGCTCTCGACGAGTTCATTTCGATGGCGAAGATCCTGATCGGCTCACTTGGCTACCGAGTTTTCGATGCGGTCGATGATGCCAAGACCCTGACGCAAAACCCATCGGAGGCAGCGCCCCCCCGTGTGGAGCCCCTGCTGTTCCTGAAATCGGCTGGCGCGTCCGGAAGCGGTCGGCAAACGACCGACGGGTTCGTTGTTCTCGCCGGCGCCAAGCTGCGAGCAGGGATGACCCATTCTGTGCCTGAGTCAGCACGTAAGAACCGTGAGAGGCTCGCCGAACGCATCAGCGAAGGCGGCGAACTCTTGCGCGACACGTTGTTCACCTCCCCGTCTGCGGCCTCAGACTTCCTGACAGGCTCATCGACCTCAGGCAAGGTCTACTGGAAGACCGCCGATGGGGTCACCCTGCGTGACCTCGAGGCGGCAGAACTGGAAGCGGCAGCTACTGGCCTGTGATCGGTGGCTTTCACCTTCGACCTGTCCGACCCGGTGCGATAGACGTGCAACGGCAGGTCCGCGATCGTCTCAGCCAAAATCCGCACACACGAGTAACCGCGGTCATCTGCATGGCGGTGCGCTCATTGACCGCCCTCCCAGAAGATGTAGGGCCGAACAGGAACGAGTAGCCAGACGAGAGCTACGTGTTGGTGGGACAGCGCCTAAACCAATTTCGTATGGCCAGGGGGCTTCCTTTGCTAATGTGTGGTGATGGGTAAAAAGAGCGAATTTTCGCTAACTGAATTCCTTCTCGATAAGAGCCTCTCCGAAGGAGGAGAGGAAGATCACCTCAAGAAGTGGTTAGAATATAAGGCCGGACGCGGTCCTAAGGACCCGGATAACACACCTGAGGCCTATTCTTTTTACTCTTACCTATGGGGAGAGGAAATCGAGCAGCGGCAATTGGTTAACACACATCCTTTCCCTGTCTACGTACAGGGCGATTGGATGTGTTCCGTGTGGACCACCCTGCGCAGAGGCCTAAAATTAGTCGACTCGGAAGTACTCGAAGAATCTGGCATTACCCTCGGCCGAGATGGATACCCCACGCGTAAGGGATGTATCGAGAACGGCAAACTGCTGGAAAACTTCGACCGTTTTACGATTCTTAAAGACGAACATGTGCATCACTTCATCTACAACTCCTATACTCGGGCAAACCTGATTATTGTCCCCAGAGGTCTAAATCGCGAACGAGGTAAGGCCCCGACGCATGATTATTGGGATGAGGCTTTGGAGTGGCTCTTACAACAGATTTGTAACACAACTCGAGATAAGCCCTTAGGAGAATATGCTGAGCCTTTCCAACGCTTACTCGGACACTTGGGAATTGGTATAAATGGCGAAGCGTTCAAGGCGAAGCCATATAAAGCGCCATTGTTCCTTCAAGACTGGGTTACCGCCGATTGGCAGCCGAACATTCTCCCAACCAAAGAACCCGTCACGTACGAAGAATGGCTGAATCTGGTTAGGGAAATGACCTGCCGCATCATTCGCCGCCGCACAGCGATGCAAGATTATCTAGATTACCTAAAACACGAGTAGCCCACGTAGCCTCAAGGCAGGCACTCAGTAAAACCTCACCAACTGTTGAACCAAGCGCCCTGCAAGCTCGTCTTCAAGTTCGAATACGGCGCGGACGTTGCCCGATGGGTCGAGGCGTTCGATTGTTTGGCCTCGTCCTTCACCATCGGCGGTATCGACGCTGACTCGCATCTGTTCGCTCCGCTTGGCACTCAACATTCTGCTGGCGAGCGCCACTGCCATCGGATCGTGGAGTGCGCATGAACGCCGACCGAAAACGTCCGTGTAGAAGCCGAAGTACAGGTTGAGGATTTCGCCAAGCGCGCTGACGAAGGGGTGCGGGTGATCCAGTAGCACTCGTCGGTGTTCTTCGAACATCGGGTATCGCATCGTCACATCAAGAGGAACCAAGGTAATCGGCCATTTGGCATCAAAGACCCGCTGTGCCGCTTCGGGATCGTTCGCAATATTCGCCTCTGCGACAGGCGAAACGTTCCCGGGCACGCGAAGTGCGCCACCCATGATGACAAGCTCTTTCACGAGCTCCGGCAACGCCGGCTCCAATTCAATCGCGTGCGCAAGGTTCGTCAGCGGCCCGACAGCAATAACAACGAGGCTACCCGCATACTCGCACGCGAGATCGATCAGAAGCTCGGCTGCGCTCCTCGTATCAGCGACTTGGGTCGACGCGGGAAGTTCGACGTTGCCAACGCCATTTACCCCATGGATATGGGGCACTCCCCCGGCATAAGGGTGGGTAAGGAAGTCGTGTGCGCCACTCGCGACTGGGACCCCTGATCGTCCCGCTAAAGCAAGAAGGTCAAGCGTGTTCCGCGTTGCCTGTTCGGCATCAGTATTCCCAGACACACACCCAACACCCACGAGCTTCAAACTGGGGGTGGCAACGCATAGGGCTAATGCCAGCGCATCATCGATTCCCGTATCGCAGTCCAAGAACAGTGGCGTTTGACTTGGGATCATGTGTCTTTCCTTGCCTCTTACATTCCCCTAACGGGCCCCTGATGTGACCACGATATAACGAAGTGGAGCGTAGCCATTCGGCCACGCTCCACTTCCTAGGCTCTACGATTCTCAGTCGCGCGTCAGCTTACGGTGCGTGACGCGATGCGGGTTCGCCGCATCTTGACCAAGGCGTTCGATCTTGTTCTTCTCATAGGACTCAAAGTTTCCCTCGTACCAGTACCACTGAGCCGGATCCTCTTCGGTACCTTCCCACGCAAGAATGTGGGTGGCCACGCGGTCAAGGAACCAACGGTCGTGGGTGACGACCACGGCACAACCGGGGAACTGTAGAAGAGCATTTTCCAGCGAACCAAGGGTTTCGACGTCCAAGTCGTTGGTCGGTTCGTCAAGGAGCAACAGGTTACCGCCCTGCTTGAGCGTCAGTGCCAGGTTCAGGCGGTTGCGCTCACCACCGGACAGAACACCAGCAGGCTTCTGCTGGTCCGCGCCCTTGAAGCCAAACGCGGACACGTAAGCGCGCGACGGCATTTCAACGTTTCCGACCTGGATATAGTCGAGTCCGTCAGAGACGACCTCCCAGAGGCTCTTATCCGGATCAATGCCGGCGCGAGTCTGGTCAACGTAAGAGATTTTGACAGTTTCACCGATATTCAGTTCGCCACCGTCAAGAGGCTCCAAGCCAACGATGGTCTTGAACAGGGTCGTCTTACCAACACCGTTGGGGCCAATGACGCCAACAATGCCGTTACGCGGCAGGGAGAACGACAGTCCATCGATCAACGTGCGTTCGCCGAAGCCCTTTTGCAGGTTGGTTGCTTCGATGACGATTGAGCCCAAGCGCGGGCCTGGCGGAATCTGAATTTCTTCGAAGTCGAGCTTACGAGTGCGCTCCGCTTCGGCAGCCATTTCCTCGTAGCGTTCCAGACGAGCCTTCGACTTCGCCTGACGACCCTTCGGGTTCGAACGAACCCATTCGAGTTCCTCCTTCAGGCGCTTGGCAAGCTTCGCGTCCTTCTGACCCTGAACCTGCAGACGCTTTTCCTTTGTCTCCAGGTAGGTCGAGTAGTTGCCCTCGTACGGGTAGAGGTGCCCACGGTCAACTTCAGCGATCCAGCCTGCAACGTGGTCAAGGAAGTAACGGTCGTGGGTAACCGCGATAACGGCGCCAGCGTAGGTGGACAGGTGCTTTTCCAGCCAGAGCACAGACTCGGCATCCAAGTGGTTCGTCGGTTCGTCAAGCAGTAGTAGATCGGGAGCCTCGATCAACAGGCGACACAGAGCCACGCGACGACGCTCACCACCAGACAGAACATTGACAGGCTGGTCTGCCGGCGGACAACGCAACGCGTCCATCGCCTGCTCAAGCTGAGAATCAATATCCCAAGCATTCGCAGCATCGAGGGCATCCTGGAGCTTGCCCATTTCTTCCATCAGAGCATCGAAATCCGCATCCGGATTCGCCATCTCTTCAGAAATCTTGTTGAAACGATCGAGCTTCGCAAAAGTATCTGCCGCACCCATACGAACGTTCTCAATCACGTTCTTCGTATCGTCAAGCTTCGGTTCCTGCTCAAGGATACCGACGCTGTAACCCGGGGTCAGGCGAGCTTCGCCATTACTCGGTTCGTCAAGGCCTGCCATGATCTTCAAGATCGAGGACTTACCGGCACCGTTCGGACCGACCATACCGATCTTCGCGCCCGGGAAGAACGACATAGACACGTCATCGAGGATTACTTTATCCCCGTGCGCCTTACGCGCTTTGATCATCTGGTAGATGTACTCAGCCACTGGTCTCCATCCAACATGTGGTTGTGCATGACAGTAAAACTGTCCGTTATCCCCTCCATGCTAAGCCACACCCACGCCGAACCCCACACGACTGCTGAGAATTACAGCGTGGGCGTGACCATGTCCACGACCTCGCGAGCTTATTTATCCTCTGGGCACTTGTCCTTGGGATAAGTGAAGACCCCTTTCGTCTTCACCTTCGCCTGATCAACACGTCGATTCTTACCCGTCACCTTCTTCAGAGTCGACGATTGCTCTTGTCCGCACGACCCATCGCAGGCTTCATCGCCACATTCTGGGTCTGTCATTGGTGCGGAATCACCTTCGCTTTCCTCACCAATAGCGTTCGACGCAGTTAAAGGAGAGTCTTCAAAACTTGCTCCCAAGGGGTCGGACACCCCACCCCCGGAGTTCATCCTCACGTTGGCCCCAGAAACGTCAGACGTCGAAGTAAGCGTGGCCACGGCCTCGTCCCCCGAAGAAAGAGCAGAACCACCCCCTGAAGGCGAAGGCATACTCTTCCTCCACGTACTTCTTCCGCTGGTCAAGTCATGCCCGATCGCTTGAGCGTTAATAACCACTTCAGAGCGAATATTTCCGTCAGAATCCTTCCACGCATTCGCGCGAGGCCGCCCCGTTACAATCACGGGCTCACCCTTCGCCAATGAATGCAGGGCATTATCGGCAAGCCGATCCCACGCATGAACCGAATACCACTGAGTACGCCCCTGCGTCAGAACCCCGTCAGCAGACGCGAACCAGTGTGTGACCGCCAAGCGAAAACGGATCGTCAAATGGTTGTTCGCGCTCTTCGATACACGCAAGTCCGTGCCAATACGGCCTCGCAAAGTAATCGTCGTGTCGCTCATCAGTGTCTCCTTTATCCTCGCCATTGAGCTGACACGATGAGTCTGAAACTCAATTGGCGAGGGCGCTCACACGTCCCTCGCCATTTGTGGATAAGTGGCACTTGAGCGAAATTGTGGATAACTCCTATCGGCAACTGCCCCGGCTTGGCAATAACGCGACCGCAATGCTGGCGCGAAACCGGGTTAACGCAGGTCAGGCACCAATACGTGGAATTTCAAGAGCCAGAGTTTCCTTCAGCGCTTGAGCCGCAGCCTCGGAAGAAACACGGTGAGAGGGGAACAAAACGCGACGGAAATACTCAAGTTCCTGGATGGATTCCAGAATGTCCGCGAGCGCACGGTGACCACCGTGCTTGGTCGGTGCGCCGTAGAACGCGTTCGGGTACCAGCGCTTCGCCAGTTCCTTCAGGGAAGAAACGTCGATGATGCGGTAGTGAAGGTGGTCGATAACGCTGGGCATATATTCCTCGAGGAACATTTTGTCCGTGCCGACCGAGTTACCGGCAAGAAGAGCTTTTCCGGGGGTAGGAACGAACTGCTTGATGTAGGACAGAACCTGGTCTGTTGCTTCGTGGAGTGTCAGTCCGTTTTCAAGTTCTTTGAGCAATCCGGAGGTCGTGTGCATGTTGCGCACGAAGTCGTTCATTTGCTCCAGGGCAACTGCTGGGGGCTTGATCAGAACGTCGATACCTGGGTCAACTATGTTCAAGTCGGCGTCAGTGATAACAACGGCGACCTCGACTAGCGCGTCGGCTTTCACGTTGAGGCCGGTCATTTCGCAGTCGATCCATACCAATGGATCCTTCAGTTTCTTCGTCACTCGCTTATTTTACCGCGGGGTTTTGTGCCCTCTTGCGTGGGACGTGCCACCTTCATCGCGCCCCAGGACACGCCACCTTCCTCACGACCCAGGACGTGCCACCTTCGTCGCGCCCGCGCGGGGGCTCCCTCTCCCCTTTCGCACACATTGACGAGGCTCCCCTGAAGCTCGTTCCAATTCCAGCATCCTCACGGGGTAGCAGAGTATATCCCCACTGATGTATTTCCTCTGACCGCCACGTGACCACCATCGGACGCAGGTAGACAAGCGGTTTTAAACTGTATCCGTTCGCCGTACGCACCCGCGCCGGCTTGCGACCGATTCCCGGTTCCCGATCGATTGAAGGACCTGATGAGCGACACAACCGCTTCTACGTTCCACACAAATGCGACTCCTGCGGATATTGAATCCGCATCAAAGGTGTTGCGTGGCGTTGTCCACCGCACTGCGTTGGCGCGTTCTGAACGGTTGACGGACGCGATTGGTGCCCCGGTGCTGCTCAAGCGTGAAGATACGCAGAAGTGCCGTTCCTTCAAGGTTCGAGGCGCCTACGCGCGTATGTCGCTATTAACTGCAGCTGAACGCGAACGTGGCGTCGTCTGTGCCTCGGCAGGTAACCATGCGCAGGGCATTGCCTATTCGTGCGCGCACCTGAAGGTTCACGGCACGATTTATCTGCCGTCGAATACTCCTCGTCAGAAGCGCAATCGTATTGCCGCGATCGGCGGTGATTGGGTGGAGCAGGTCATCGTTGATGGCACCTTCGACAAAGCAAACGCGCTGGCACAGGAAGCTGCGCGCGCGACTGGGCGCACCTACGTTCACCCCTACGATGATCCGATGACGATCGCGGGTCAGGGCACGATCGGCGTTGAGCTGCTCGAACAGATGCCCGAGAACACGGCGGCGATCCTCGTTCCCGTCGGTGGCGGTGGATTGCTTGCTGGCATCGCGACGTGGATCCGCGCTAAGCGCCCCGAAATCAAGATCATCGGCGTCGAGCCCGAAGGGGCGGCCTCGATGCACGCTGCCCTGCATGCTGGCGAGCCAATTACGTTGGCATCGGTTGACCCGTTCGTTGACGGCACCGCTGTTGGTCGTGCGGGAGCTCTCGCCTACGACGCTACCCGCCTGTACGTCGACGATGTACTCGTTGTCCCCGAGGGCGCAGTTTGCACGGAAATGCTCGACCTCTACCAGTCCGATGGCGTCATTGCTGAGCCGGCTGGCGCCCTGGCATCGACCGCAATCCGTTCCTACCTGTCAACCCCTGAAGAGCGCGAACGCTACCTGGGTGACTCTGATGGTGCAATCATCGCGATCATCTCCGGTGGCAATAACGACCTGACACGTTACGCCGAGGTCATGGAGCGCTCGCTTCGTCACGAGGGCTTGCGCCACTACTTCCTGGTCACGTTCCCCCAGCAACCGGGGGCTCTGCGCCTCTTCCTGCAGGATGTTCTTGGCCC
This sequence comes from Pauljensenia sp. UMB9872, assembly GCF_030212665.1. Classification (NCBI taxonomy): domain Bacteria; kingdom Bacillati; phylum Actinomycetota; class Actinomycetes; order Actinomycetales; family Actinomycetaceae; genus Pauljensenia; species Pauljensenia sp. UMB9872. The sequence continues at coordinate 98,229 of NZ_JASOER010000006.1, forward strand.
GCACGACGACATCGTTCACTTCGAGTACACAAAGAAGAACAATCGAGAATCTGGGCCCGCCGTTGTTGGCATCGATATTGCGGCGAAGGATGACATTGACGGGTTACGCCGACGCATGGCGGATTCTCCCCTGTACGTCGAAGAGTTGCACGCGGATTCGGAGATCTTCCGCCTGATCATCTGAGGCGTCACGCTCGTTCCGCTTGCGGGCGCTTTCGGTAGGCGTGTGGTTTTCTCTTATTCACGAGGCTGGCCACGCTTGCCTATCCTCGTGGCATATTACGCGGCCAGAGTGTGCGCCAGGGTAGCCTGGACGCGCACGCCTTCACCCGTGTTGAAGCGGTAGCCCTGGCCCCGAACTGTTGAGATCAGTTCGGGGGCCTCTGCAAGCTTTTTACGCAGGCGACGAATGTGAGCGTCAACTGTACGTGAGTCGGAGCCAAGACCAGTGCCATTCCAGACGGTAGAAAATAGTTCTTCGCGTGAAACTGCGCGATCGGAGTTCAAGGCAAGGTGAGTGAGCAACTCGCGTTCTTTGGTGCAAAGAGCAATGCGGGCACCTCGGATGGTCAGCGCACCGCGGTCGGCGTTGAACTCAACGTGAGCGGGAGCAAGGCGAAGGTTTGCAAGGATCTTAAGGAAGTCGTCGAAAGATGTTTCGGGTGTTTCATCGACGACGGCAGTTGCGGGGGTGTTGACCAGAGTCATGGTGTATCCAGATTTCTTTGGTGCCGCACGCCCAGCTTCGTTCACAAAGGGGCTTTCGATTCACTGCGGCAGTGATTGACAGGTTTTTGGGGCGTCAATCACATACACATTCGCTCACGCATAGTGGCGCCCTGGGGGCAGCACATTTCGTAAGCGAAGGTCGTCATGGTTGTAGTGTGCCGTATGGGTGTCACACTTTTCCAGAAAGTGACCACATTGTAAGACTTTGTAACACGCGCTGATTCATGACCACCGGCGCAGAAGCACAAACAAAAACGGCCTGATCATAAGCAAAACTACGATCAGGCCGGTTGCGCCCCCGACAGGACTCGAACCTGCAACCTCGGGATTAGAAGGCCCTTGCTCTATCCATTGAGCTACGGAGGCACTGCGTCAGACCAGCCTCAACGACTGCGCCGACGGAACCCAAGTTTACCGGCACCGGGCACCAACTCCCAAAGATGCCACCTCCGGGCGCCAGTCAGGGCTGACAGGGTGCAGATAAACCCGGCCCCGTCAATCATTCATCACCGTCGCCGCGCACGGTGCACCCAAGCACCTAGGACACAAAGAAGAGTGCCGGAGGTCACCCACCTCGGCACTTTCCTCACACGACAAAACGACAATCCCACTCAGTCAGGCTCAAGAAAGCAGGTACGGAAAAGGCCCGGCGCATAAGCACCGGGCCTCAACTGCAGGATCGAGGATCAGGCCTCGACGTCCAGCAGACCGTTCTTGTATGCCTTTGCCAAACGACGCGGGATACGAACCTCACGGCCAGCAACCTTGACGGTGTTGAGCTCGGTGAGATCTGCCTTCCACGCGGAGCGGCGCGTGCGGGTGTTCGCACGGGACATCTTTCGCTTCGGAACTGCCATTGAATCGTGCCTCCCCTCTCTTCTCGGTAGTCGTATGGTCGGTTGGTGGCTCAAAAATGAGCCGCCGTCCGACGCCAGAACGTCGCGAGAAGGACCCGACCGGCCCATTCCCACTGACGGCAACCCGAAAATCGTACCATGAACGCCCGTTTTGCCCCTAGTTCGATACTCTGCCTGAGATGCGATCCTCATTACATGTTCTGCACCTCTCATGCCATCAGCTAGGTTAGAGAACGGTATCGATGGTGTAGAGGTATTTGAGGAAGAGGGGTGAATATGGGAGTCATTCATACCGTGCGTTCGGGTACTCGGATTGAAAACGAAATCGAGATTAAGCGCTCCCGTTTCATCACGACTCTTGCTCGCACCGATTCCTCCGACGAGGCACGTGCCCTGATTAATGAGGTCAAGGCCGACAATCCACAGGCTCGCCACAATTGCTCTGCGTTCCTTATTCAAGTTGATGAACGTGATCCTCATCAGCATTCGAGTGACGACGGGGAGCCCTCGGGTACCGCTGGCACGCCGATGATTGATGCGCTCCGCCTAGCTGGAGTGTGGAATGTGACCGCCGTTGTCACCAGGTATTTTGGAGGAATCCTCTTAGGTGGGGGCGGCCTCGTGCGCGCGTATTCATCGTCTGTATCCAAAGCGCTCGCCCTGGCGCCGAAAGCGAAACTAGTTCCGTTGGATGTGCTGGAAACTCGGGTTTCACTTGCCCAGGCTGGCAGGGTTGAAGCTGAGTTAAGGAATGCGGGTGCGCAGATTCTTGGCATCGATTGGGGCAGCGAGGTCGCGATCCGAATTGGCACGCTTCCTGATTCTCGTGCGATTTTTGAGGCGCAGATCCTTGCTCTGACCTCAGGTGTTTCACAGTTTCAGATGATGGGCACCACGAGAGTCGAAGTGGACGAATAACCCCAATTACTTTAAGATTCAATTATGACATGCGATCACGTGACGCTCACCCAGCGCGGAACTTGCCATCCGGTCGCACCGCGTCGCCTTCTTTCGTGTTAATTGGGCGAATGACTTTTCTGGCGCCCAGCGTCGTCATTCGCCCTGACGCATGAACAAATGCGTCGTATGCCACGAAATTATTTTCTGACTTCGCACGTTGTACTTACCGTGCACTGAATTATCAGTAGTCAAGCTTTTAGGAGACTCTCATGTCGAACATTGCTTCCAACGTTGCAGAACTCATTGGCAACACTCCCCTGGTTCGCATTAATAAGCTCGCCGGCGAAGGCGTGGACGTCGTCGCCAAGGTTGAAGCATTCAACCCCGCCTCCTCCGTCAAGGACCGCATCGCAGCATCAATCATCGACGCAGCAGAAGAATCCGGCGCCTTAAAGCCCGGCGGCACCATCATCGAAGCAACCTCCGGCAACACCGGCATAGCACTGTCAATGGTCGGCGCAGCCCGCGGCTACAAGGTCGTCATCGTCATGCCAGCTTCCATGTCCATTGAGCGTCGCGTCATCGTCCGCGCATTCGGCGCAGAACTAGTTCTGACCGACCCAAAGGGTGGCGTTTCCGCAGCCGTTGCGAAAGCCGAGCGCATCCGCGACGAGCGCCCCGGCTCGATCATCGCCTCGCAGTTCGCCAACCCCGCAAACCCGGCAATCCACGTTGCCACAACGGGCGAAGAGATCTGGGAAGACACCGACGGCGAAATTGACGTTTTCGTCGCGGGCGTCGGCACCGGAGGCACCATCTCCGGTGTCGCAAAGACCCTGAAGGCCAAGAACCCAAACATTAAGGTCATCGCAATTCAGCCCGCAGAATCTCCGCTTCTCACCGGTGGCTCCACTGGCCCGCACGCAATCCAGGGTCTGATGCCGAACTTCATTCCGGACAACTACGACGCTGAGATCATCGACGAGGTCATCTCTGTTGAGAGCGCCGAAGCACTAAAGTTTGCTCGCCTGGCAGCCGCTGAAGAAGGCCTGCTGGTTGGTATTTCCTCCGGCGCAGCCCTAGCCGGTGCAACCGCTGTTGCAGCTCGCCCTGAATTTGCTGGCAAGAAGATCGTGACCCTGCTTCCTGACACCGGCGAGCGTTACCTCTCGACCGCTTTATTCGAGGAATACAAGGACTGATTTGCTTCAAGCCGACAGGACGTCGGCGAAGCGAGAAGCTGAAGAGAATGCGGGGCACGGATCATTCCTCGCCCCGCATTTTCTTTAGCCGACATTGCGCTGAGCGCTGAACGCGCGCGCTCAATCGTCCAACCTCGATAGGATCAGTTCTGTTCACTGTTATCCCCCAAAGGAACACCCATGGCGATCAACCCGCGTCGCGCATTCAAGCTTCTCAGGGAAGATTTACAGACGGCTCGCCATCGCGACCCAGCCGCCCAGTCAAGCGTTGAAGTTGCACTCACCTATCCGGGCGTTCATGCACTGTGGGCACACCGCGTTTCGCACTCCTTGTGGATTCGAGGCGTTAAATTGCCCGCTCGCATGTTGCAGTCGGCAACGCGCGTCATGACAGGTGTTGACATTCACCCCGGCGCCCAGATCGGTCGTCGCGTCTTCATCGACCACGCGACGGGCGTTGTTATTGGCGAAACCGCCGAGGTCGGCGAAGATGTCGTCATCTTCCACGACGTCACCCTGGGTGGCGTGGCCATGACGTCCGGTAAGCGCCACCCCACCGTCGGCAATCACGTGATGATCGGTGCCGGCGCGAAAGTTCTGGGTCCCATCGAGGTCCACGACGGCGCTAAAATCGGTGCGAACGCGGTCGTGGTCAAGGACGTTCCGTGCGGGAACGTTGCGATTGGCGTGCCCGCACGCCTTATCCCGAAGTCCTGCAACGACACGAAGGATGACGATCTGATCATCGATCCCGCTTACTTCTTAGAAGAGCCGGAACTCTACATCTGATCCCAGAGGGCACCTTCCCGGCGTCTCATTCTGGTTCGGGGCACCGGCGCTACGCGGGTGCCCTGCCTTGTGTGCTGAGCCGGCCTCGCACCCCTATTTGCCCAGCTAAAGCGCAACAAAGAGCACGCCAGCCACCAAAGTCCCACATAATGTGACCCACGCCACGTACACTTGGTTTATGGAACAGCGCACACTTCAAGCACCAGTTGATGCGTTGGCCGATGTCGAACGCCCCGAGGGTATCGAGATCGCAACGCTCACCCGTTACGACATTCCGATGCTCGCAGCCCTGACCCTAGACGCGTACGGCGAAGAAAACACGCCCGAGGCCATGCTCGAGATTTCGGAAGAACTCCGCATGACCTTCGAAGGGGCATTCGGTGCGACGACCGAAGATTCTTTCGTTGGCGCATGGGATGGTGGCGCACTGATCGGCGCCATCGAAGTCGTCAGAGAATCCCCGTGGGACGACGCTCCCGACGGCCCGTTCGTCGTCGACCTTGTCGTCGCCCCGGAATACCGTCGCAAAGGCATCGCAACCGCCCTCATCGCAGAGGTCGCACGTCGTTGCCAGGATTGGGGATTCGACGGCCTGTCCTTGACGATCGATTCGCGCCACATGGGAGCCGCCAGCCTCTACGACGCGCTCGGCTTCACCGACGTCAAGTAATAGGTTCGCCTACCCCGGCTTCCGCGACCGTTTCTACCCGCCAGTTTCATGGCAGGCTGGGCGGTTACTTACCTTGGTCATTTTCTCCGATTGACGAGGCCCAGCCCGCTTAACCGACGCCTTATCGCTGACAGCTGGGGCACCAGAACAGACGACGGTTCTGCATGAGCGCTTCGCGGACCGGCGTGCCACAGCGCAGGCAGGGACGCCCGGTTCGGTGGTAGACATACCAGCGTGACGCTTCCTCGTCGCCTTCGATCGGTGGGTTGGGTGCTTCGTCGGGATCCATCGTTTCGAGGCGCCCCGCAGCGAGCCCCCTATTCATGAGGTCGCAGATCAAAACCCAGAGGTCCTTCAGTCGCTTTTCGGAAATGTTCGCCCCCTTGCGATAGGGCGAAATTCCGGCGAGGAACAGGGCATCCGCACGGTAGATGTTGCCGACGCCGGCGATGATGGACTGGTCCATAACGATCTCGCCGATATTGCGCTTCTTAGAGTGCGCAACCGACGCGAATCGCTTCGCCGATTCCTTATCGTCGCGCGCTCCATCTTCCAGCGGGTCAGGACCGAGCTTGGCCTCGGCAACCTGACGTTCTTCGTCGTCGATCAGCTCGCAACGGTTCGGACCGACCAAATCGGCAACCGCGTGGTCATTAAACATGCGGAAACGCACCTGACCAACAGGGGCCGGAGGCTCCCAACTTCCAGCTTCAACCTGACCGTAGCCTTCGCCCCAGCGGGTTTCTGAGTGCCCGTCCCACTCCCCCTTCGGAACGGGAGCAACGCGACGGGCGACACCGTAGCCTTCATCAACGACAGTCTCATCACCGTTGAAGCGCCACCATCCGTACAGGCCCAGGTGAATATGCATCCAATCCTGGGGCCACACATCTGGCGCCTCGGGCGAAACGAAGCCGATAAACATGTGCTTGCCATGGACGCGCACGCGCTGAATCAGCTTCCCGTCGAGTCGCTTAGCTGAAGCGCTGAAACGCCCCTGCGGGGATGAAGCAGACACAGTTCCCCCGACGAAGAGCTCATTGAGCGTCGAGGCAAGACGACGGATGGCATCACCTTCAGGCATGAATGGCCTTTCATCTGGGATCAAACGATAACTAGGTGGTTGTGGCTGGTAGCAACCCGCTTCATGGTGTTACGAAGCGGTAAAGCTCTAGCCTTTTCGCACGCTACCGTGGCAGGCTATCGGTTCTTGGTGAGCCTCGCAGAAGATGCCACTGCTTGATAAAACACCTGCGGCGCGAAGCTCACCGCTTAGCGCCGCAGGGCTGCCATCACAATCGTGATCAGCGCGGGAGCACCACGTTGACCAGGCTCGGTTTGCGTACGATCACCTTCAGAGGTTCGCGACCTTCAAGAGCCTTGATGATCGGCGGCTGAGCCAGAGCCTTAGAACGCAGATCCTCTTCACTGATCGACGGCGAGACCTCGAGGCGCGCACGAACCTTACCGTTCACCTGAACAATCGCGGTGACACTCTCTTCGACCAGTAGCGATTCGTCGGTGACAACCGGGAAGGGTTCGCGAGCCAGTGACTCACCGTGTCCCAGACGCATCCAGAGTTCTTCGGCGATGTGTGGGGCAACCGGGGAAATCATCAGAACCAGAGGTTCGATGGCTTCACGCGGAACCGACTTCAGGCCGGTCAGGTGGTTGTTGAGGACGATCAGCTTCGAGACCGCGGTATTCACGCGCATGTTCTCATATTCGACGGTGACGTCGGCAATCGTGCGAGCAACCAGACGCTTCGTCTGAAGATCTGCTTCTTCGTCGGTGACGGTCACTTCACCGGTTTCTTCGTCCAGCGTGTTACGCCAGAGTCGTTGCAAGAAGCGCTGCGAGCCGACGACTGCACGGGTTTCCCACGGACGCGAGACGTCCAGCGGCCCCATGGACATTTCGTACACGCGGAACACGTCGGCGCCATAGGCGTCATACATTTCGTCCGGGGTGACGATGTTCTTCAGCGACTTGCCCATCTTGCCGTATTCGCGGGTCACCGGCTGCCCCTGATAGGTGAAGCCGGTTGCCTCATCGCCTTCGATTTCGTCGGCGGGCACGTACTGTCCACGCTCGTCCTTAAAGGCGTAGGCCTGAACGTACCCCTGGTTGAACAGCGTGTGGTACGGCTCTGCGTCCGGCACGTGACCCAAGTCGAAGAGAACCTTCTGCCAGAAACGCGAGTACAGCAGGTGAAGAACCGCGTGCTCAACGCCACCGACGTACAGGTCGGTGCCACCGGATTTTTTGCCTTCGCGCGGGCCCATCCAGTAGTCGAGGTTTTCAGGCGAAGCCAGCGCCTCGGAGTTCTTCGGATCGGTGTAGCGCATTTCGTACCAGCATGAGCCTGCCCACTGTGGCATCGTGTTGGTTTCGCGACGGTAGTTCTTCGGGCCATCGCCAAGATCCATGGTGACGTTCACCCATTCTTCGCTTCGGCCCAGTGGCGCTTCCGGCGCGGTGTTCGCGTCGTCAGGGTCGAAAGTGCGCGGCGAGTAATCGGATACCTCGGGAAGCTCAACGGGAAGCTGATCTTCGGGCAGAGCATGTGGCAGGCCGTCCTCATCCCAGACGATCGGGAAAGGCTCACCCCAGTAGCGCTGGCGAGAGAATAGCCAGTCACGCAGGCGGTAGGTGACGGTTCCACGGCCGAAGCCCTTGGATTCCAGCCATTCGATCATCGCAGCCTTGGCTTCATCCTTTGCCAGGCCGTTCAGACTGATCTCGTCATTCGCCGAATCAACAGCAACGCCGTCGCCGGTGTACGCCGACTCGGTCAAATCGTGGCCGTACGGATCATCAACTGCGCCGATAGTGCGAACAATGTCGAGCTCGTACTTGTTCGCGAATTCCCAGTCACGATCATCATGCGCGGGAACAGCCATGATCGCGCCGGTGCCGTAGCCCCAGAGGACGTAGTCGGCGACGAACACGGGCACCTTGTGGCCGTTGACGGGGTCAATGCCGTACAGGCCGGTGAAAACGCCGGTCTTCGTGCGTTCTTCGTCAGCGCGTTCGGTTTCCGACTTGCCTGCAGCCTGGGCACGATAGCGGGCAACCGCCTCGCGCGGGGAAGCTGCGCCATCCGTCCATGCGTCCTTCGTGCCTTCAGGCCACGAGGCCGGAACCGTGAGTGCAGCTTCGTCATCGTCGTTGCCGGCAAGCGTGCCACCAAGAATCGGGTGTTCGGGCGCAACAACCATGAAGGTGGCACCAAACAGAGTATCGGGGCGCGTCGTGTAGACCTCGAGGTTGTCGACGCTTGCGCCGACTTCGCTTGCAGCGGGAACGTCAAAGCGGACCGTCGCACCTTCGGAGCGACCGATCCAGTTGCGCTGCATCGTACGGACCTTATCGGGCCAGTCGATTGTGTCAAGGTCGTCTGCTAGGCGCTTGCCGTAAGCGGTAATGCGCATCATCCACTGGCGCAGATTGCGCTTGAACACCGGGTAGTTGCCCCGCTCGGAGCGACCTTCGGAAGTGACCTCTTCGTTCGCGAGAACGGTACCCAGGCCCGGACACCAGTTCACGGGAGCCTCGGACACATACACCAAACGGAAGTCGTTGACGACCTTCGCTTTTTCGTTCGTGTCAAGGTCTGCCCAGTTGCGGCCGTCCGGAACGCCAACCTGGCCGTTGGCAAGCTTCTCTTCGAGCTCGCCGATCGGACGCGCGGCACCGATGGAGCCATCGGGAGCGGTTGCTTCCGGGTCGAACCAGGAGTTGAAGATCTGCAGGAAGATCCACTGGGTCCAGTGCACATACTCGGTGTCGGTCGTGGCCAGCGAACGGCGACGATCGTGGGACAGGCCAAGACGACGAAGCTGGCGACGCATATTCGCGATGTTTTCCTCGGTCGTAATGCGCGGGTGCTGACCGGTCTGCACGGCGTACTGTTCTGCCGGCAGCCCGAAGGCGTCGTAGCCCATCGTGTAGAGGACGTTTTCACCCTGCATGCGACGGAAACGAGCGACCGTGTCGGTGGCGATGTAGCCCAGCGGGTGACCAACGTGCAGGCCCTTGCCTGACGGGTAGGGGAACATGTCAAGAAGGAAGAACGGCTTCTTTTCCGCTAGAGGACCTGCGAACTCACCCACCGGGTTGTCTGCGTTAAAGGTTCCTCGTTCGTCCCACCGATCCTGCCATGCGGTTTCAATCTGACCGGCAAGTTCAGCGGTATAGCGCTGTGCGGGTTCCATGTTGGAAGCCTGGCTCATCAGGGCCCTCCCCTTGATATTTCGACTTTCTTCGCTGTATCAAGGGTAGACCATTCGCGCGAAAACTCGCCTCTTCGTCCGCTAGCCACGAGGCCCCTTCTGGGGTGAGAATGGCCTCATGACTACAGTCTTTGAAAACATCATTTCCGGCGTCTGGGCAGGTCGCTTCGTGTGGACCGACGACGAATGCGTTGCATTCGCGACCATCGAACCCACCTCTCCCGGCCATGTTCTGGTCGTACCACGTACCCCGTATGAGAAATGGACGGATGCGCCCAGTAACGTCGCCACGCACCTTATGAAAGTCGCGCGCATCATCGGAATCGCCCAGGAAAAAGCATTTGGAGTCCCCCGCTCTGGCTTGGTCATCGCAGGTTTCGAGGTCCCTCACACGCACCTTCACGTGATCCCGCTACGCACAGAAGCTGATGTTCTTCTATCGAACGCAGTGAAGGCAACGGATGAGGAACTGGACAAGGCAATGACGAAACTCCGCGACACCCTCTTGTCGCAAGGGCACGGCTCTCACGTTCCTGAAAGCATGACTTCGCTGGGTTGATCTCCCAGCTAAGCTAAAACAACGCTCAATCGCCTTTAGTTCTCAAGAGGCGACACCATCACGATCGACGCAACATCACCAGCCAAGCGGGCGCTTCGACCAGCACCCACGATGGGAGCGGTCGCGTGGCCTATTTCAAGCGAAACCTGACCGGCCTGGTCAATATCGACAATACGAACCAACGCGTCGAGGCCGATGCCCTCACTATCGAGAACACGCAAGGATGCGGAGTCTTCGTCGGACAGGCGGGTGACGCGATACCACTTCCCCGCCTCAGCACCAGGAGTTTTCTTCGACGTCGCAACCAAGGGGTAAATCACGCGTTCAACCACCGACCCGTCCTCACGCGGAATCAGGTCACCGTGCGGATCACGCTCAGGCTTGCCCAGCGCTTCATCGATATGCGCAAGAAGACGATCTGAGATCGCATGCTCAAGAATCTCAGCTTCCTCGTGAACCTCGTCCCACTCGAAGTTCAGGCGATCATGCAGGTAGGTTTCCAGCAGACGGTGACGACGCACCATTGAGATAGCTAGCGCGCGCCCCTCATCCGTGAAGTGGACTTTCCGATAGGGCTCATGCGTGACCAAACCATTCGCCACCAGACGCGATACATTCTCTGACGCGGTCGACGCAACCACTCCCATCGCGCTAGCCAGGTCATTCACGCTCATGCCATGCTTGCCGGATTCTTCGCCACCCCACAAAGTCTTCAGATAGTCCTGTGCCATTCGCGACGACGACGCCCATGTTGAATCCACCGGCTGAAAGGTCGAGGAGGTCGAATCAACTGATTTCGGCGTTTTTCCGGTCATATTGAACTCCCCAAGTGTGGTGTGGTGGTCTTCTCATCTGCTATTTTTGCATTGATCTGCCCGAAGCGGTAGAGTTTCATATCGGTCACAAGACCCCGCGTCATTAGCTCAATTGGCAGAGCAGCTGACTCTTAATCAGCGGGTTGAGGGTTCAAGTCCCCCATGACGCACAACTCTAAAACAGAATATTCTGTGGCAGAGCCCCGCGTCATTAGCTCAATTGGCAGAGCAGCTGACTCTTAATCAGCGGGTTGAGGGTTCAAGTCCCCCATGACGCA
>NZ_JASOER010000036.1:0-1446 GCF_030212665.1 Pauljensenia sp. UMB9872
GGGGGTGCGGACGGAATCTTGGAAGGATTCTGTTTGTGAAAGTTGTTTATACGCCCGAGCAGCGTGCGAGAGCTTTGGCAGTTTATCGTCGTACTCAGTCGGTGACGAAGACGGTTCGTGTGCTGGGATATCCCGGTCGGTGGACGTTGTATTCATGGTTGAGGAATCCTCAGCCCAAGGGCCGTAAGCCTAGGAGAAGGCGGCCTGTTAAGCGATACTCGTTAGAAACTAAAATTGGTGCTGTCGAGCTGTTTGAAGCTGGTTGGCGGCCAGAGGATATTGCTCGTGAGTTGGATCTGACGTCGAAAATGTCGGTTTATCCGTGGGTGAGATCTTATCGCGAGTCAGGAAGGTGGGGATTGATGAGTCCAGCAGAACGTCGTCGTGAACGACAATTGCCGACACGTCGATCGTTAGAAAACTCGTTGCCGGATGATCCTCGGGAGTTGAAAGCGCTTGCAGCTAGTCTTCTTGTCGATAAGGCGGTGTTAGAGCAAGAACTCGAGCTAGTAAAAAAAGACGAGAGCGTCACTCCCGGAGCGCTGAGTAATAGAGATAAGGCCCGGGTTGTTGACGCTTTGCGAGAGTACTTTCCCCTTCCTGAGCTACTGCGGAGTACCGGTTTAAGTTCTTCTAGTTTTTACTATCAAATGGAAGCGATGTCCCGTCCAGACAAACACGCGACCCTGCGGCAGCTGATCAAAGAGATAGCCAAGACAAATTTTTACACGTATGGGTATCGCCGCATATGGTTCGAACTCAGGCACCTTGGAATTGTCGTTAGCGAGAAAATCGTGCGGCGTTTGATGAGCGAAGAAGGAATACGTGTCCGCTTCGCTAAGAAGAAGCTCCGGTACTCAAGCTATGAGGGAGAAATATCGCCAGCCCCTCCTAATCTTGTGCGGCGCTGCTTTCAGGCTGATCAGCCCAACAGGCTTTGGCTGACCGACATCAGTGTCTTTGCCGCTAATAATGGTCGTCTCTATCTTTCAGCAATCATCGATTGTTATGACGGCATGGTTGTGGGATACCGAACCAGCCGCCACCCCACCATGGAACTAGTCGAAGACAGCCTCAAGGATGCTATCCATTCTCAAGGCATCACTGCCCGATCACGGCTCGTTCTCCACTCAGATCGAGGTGCCCATTATCGTGGACGTTCCTGGCTGGGCTTGACTAACCAGCTCAATATCACCCGTTCTATGTCACGCAAGGGCTGTTCTCCTGACAATGCTGCTTGCGAAGGATTCTTCGGCCGAATGAAAGTCGAGATGTACCACGGCTACAAATGGGAAACAACCGAGAAACTTGCCCGAGCAATCGATAAATACATCTCCTGGTACAACAACCAGCGAATCAAGACAAGCCTCGGCGGGCAATCCATAGCGAACCACAGGCTACAAGCAGTACCCTAAGAAAACACTCCGAAAAACAGTCCGCAGCCCC